>CANFIN010000030.1 GCA_947447155.1 Bacteroidota bacterium
AAATTGACACACTATCAAGTAAAGACCTCCCTAAATCCCTCCAAAGGAGGGACTTTTTATTCTTTTTGAGAAAATAAATAAATTAGTGTTATTTAAAAACTCATTTTCAAATTAGCACACTATCAAATTGTCAAATTACTTGTGCTTCCCAATATCAATCCCCTTAATCTTTCGATACAATTCCGTAGCATACAAATCCGTCATACCAGAAACAACATCTAAAACTCGCATTACTTTTTGATAAGGAGAATCTTCTTCTGTGAATGGTCCAAACTGTTCGGGAATTAATTGCATCACTTTGCTTTCGGGGGCTGTTCTTTCTGATTTAGTTTTAATAGCTGCTGGAATCCACGTGCTTAATAATTCTTTCATCACGTTGTATCCTGCTAATTCAATTTCGACAACTGTTGGATGATTATAAATTTTTTGAATAGATATTTTTTCAATCTCTTTTAACGCATCACTTGCGATTTGTAATTCATCAACAAGTGTACTCTTAAATTTTCCATCTAAAATTGCATCTATATGTTGCATGAAAACATCGGCAGCAGAAAAGGTAAGTGTATTAATAGCTCTGCTTCGCAAATAAGACAACTTCTCATTTTCATCACCAATCATATTTAACGTTTCTTCCACTTCACTAATATCATCTCGTTTTAATTCCATTAATAGCTTCAATACTTTTTCACGCATCAAGTCGATAGTAATAATTCCTAATCGCGCTGCGTCTTCAAAATCGATAATACGATAAGCAATATCATCTGCCGCTTCTAATAAATATACAAATGGATGTCGGCAGTACTGCAAAGGATTTTCACTTTCTTGTACCAAACCAAACTCATTCACAATTTTTAAAAACAATTCTTTTTCTGTTTGAAAGAATCCGTATTTCTTTAAGTGCAATTTCGATTTATCACTACCCAAGGCCTCACAAGGATATTTTAGGATAGTCGCTAACGTTGTAAGCGTTAATCGATATCCTCCTGGCAAACGACCATTGAACTGATGTGTTAACAAGCGCAGAGCATTTGCATTTCCTTCGAAGTTGGTTAGGTCTTTCCACTCTGCTTCTGAAAATAAATTCTTATCAACGCCACCATTCAAAAAGAAATGAGAAATAGCTTTTTCTCCCGAATGTCCGAATGCCGGATTGCCAATATCATGTGCAAGACAAGCAGCGGCTATTACTTCTGATAAATGATGTCCGTAAAATTCTTTTGCCTCCTCTGTTAACTCTTCTTCAAATTTCTGAACTAACATTCTTCCCGTAATCTTTCCTAATGATCTTCCAATAGATGCAACCTCCAACGAATGCGTCAAACGGTTGTGCACTAATGTTGATCCTGGCAATGGAAAAACTTGCGTTTTGTTTTGCAAACGACGAAAAGGTCCTGAGAAAATCAATCGGTCAAAGTCGCGTTGGTATTCTGTTCTTATATCTGAATTCACGCTTGGCTTTCCTGGTCGTTGCGTAGAGTATAATTGATTTAAATTCATTGCTGTTTAATTAAACTCAAAGATGCCTAATTATCCTTTTTGTAAACGTTATTAGAGGAAAAACTTTATTCGTTGTTTCGTTTTTGGCGGGATATATTACTGTCTTTTTCTCTTACCTTTTTTGGTCGTTGGCTTAGCAAATCCGCGAGGCTTGTCTTTCTTTTTAACTACTCGTCTTTCTTTAGGTTCAAGCACTTCACTAGCAGAAGAGTCCCACATGATAAAATCTATCTGCTTCTTTAATAAATCGGCAGATTTTAATTTAACTCTAACGGGGTCGCCTAGCTGAAAACGACGGTTCGTCTTTCTTCCTACTAAACAATAGTTAGCTTCGTCTAAATCATAGTAATCATCTTTCAAATCGCGTACACGAATTAAGCCTTCGCATTTACTGTCTACTAATTCTACATAAAGCCCCCATTCGGTAACACCTGAAATCATTCCATCAAATATCTCTCCCTCACGACCCATTAAATATTGTGCTTGTTTAAACTTCACCGATGAGCGTTCTGCCTCCGAAGCTTTTATCTCCATGTCGGTGCTGTGCTTGCAGCGCTCTTCTAATCCTTCTCTTTCTACCGATTTCCCATTGTTCAAATAGTGCGTTAATAAACGATGTACCATCACATCGGGATAACGACGAATTGGCGACGTAAAATGCGTATAAAAATCAAATGCTAATCCGTAGTGACCAATGTTCTGCGTGGTATAAACTGCTTTGGCCATTGTGCGAATAGCTAATTGCTCCAATACATTTTCTTCTCGTTTACCTTTAATGTCTTTCATCAATTGATTCAATGATTGTGCAATCGCCTTCTCTGAATTGATTTTTATTTTATGTCCGAATTTAGCAGCAAAGAATGAAAAGTTTTCTAGCTTTTCTGGTACTGGCTTATCGTGTATACGATAAACAAACGTTTGTTCATGACCTTTTTCTTCGGATAATTTTTGTCCAACAAAGGCTGCTACTTTTTTATTCGCAAGTAACATAAACTCTTCAATTAGTTTATTGCTGTCTTTGTTTTCTTTCAGATAAACATCAACAGGCATTCCTTGCTCATCAAGTTTGAATTTAACCTCTACTTTATCAAATGTAATAGCACCATGGCTAAATCTTTCTTGTCGCATTTTTTGCGCAAGCGTATGCATCAACTTAATTTCTTCTTTTAAATCTCCCTCGCCTGTTTCTATTACTTGTTGTGCTTCTTCGTATGTAAATCGTCTGTCCGAATGAATAACTGTTCTTCCAAACCATTCTGAAATTACTTTTGCGTCATTATCCATTTCAAAAATAGCTGCATAACAGAGCTTGTCCTCTCCTGGTCGTAATGAACAAACCTTGTTGCTTAATTTCTCGGGCAACATAGGAATTACTCTATCTACAAGGTAAACTGATGTAGCTCGAAAATACGCTTCCTCTTCAAGCGCACTTCCTTCTTTGACATAATGCGATACATCCGCAATGTGAATTCCTATTTCATAATTTCCATTCGGTAAAAACTGTATCGACAATGCATCATCAAAATCTTTTGCATCAACAGGATCAATCGTGAACGTAGTTATTCCTCTGTAATCTTTTCTCTTTTTTATCTCACTCGCAGTAATCTCTTCTTTTATCTGATCCGCTTCTTCTTCTACTTCCGCAGGAAAAAATAATGGAAAACCAGACTCAACAAGCAGCGCATTCATCTCGGTGTTATTTTCACCGGCGTTGCCCAATACCTTTGTAATTTCTCCTATCGGATTTTTATCTTCTATTTCCCAGCGCGTAATTATCGCAACTGCTTTTTGTCCGTTTTTAGCTCCATTTAATTTATTTAATGGAATAAAAATATCTACACCATAACGACTATTGTCGCTGCTTAAAAACGCAAACTTTTCACTTACTTGAATTGTACCTGAAAATTCTTTTTTATTTCTTTCTATCACTTCTATTAATTCTCCTTCTGCTTTATCAGGAGAGTAAGACGGATAGGCAGACACTTTTATTGTATCACCCCTAAGTGCATTATGTGTTTTGTTTTTTACTAAAAATATCGGAAGATTGTTTTCTGTATCAAAAACGAACGCCGCTCCCTGATAATTAAACTCCAACTTCCCATAGACGTATCGTTTAGTAGGCATAATTCGAAATTTACCTTTCATACCATCTTCTAAAACCCCTTCTAATACTAAACCTTCTAACACTTCAATACATAAATACTTTAATTCTTTTTCTGAATAGCTATCGAGGTGTTTACTAAGGTCTTCGTTAAAAGGATCCTGATAAACTCTTCTGAAAACTTGTTTATAGTTATACCACTTTCCAGGATTTTGCTTGTAGATAACCAGCATCGCCTCTTTAAACTTTTCAATAAAAACCTGATCGTTTATTTCTTTATCAGTCATGAGCGATTTTTCTTTTTTTAATTTCTGGTGTATCCAACTTCTACTACTGCTTTTCCAATTCTACCGTTTACAGGTGGATTATATTTCGTGAGCAACACTTTTATTGCTCTCGCTTCAGGTAAATATTCTTTTACACTGTTTAATATTCTACCTGCTGCATGTTCTATTAATTTACTTCGGATGGCCATTTCTTTTCGAACTAAATTATGTAATACCACATAGTCCGCTGTATCTCCAAGTTCATCGCTACTCACCGATTCTGAAAAATCAAAATCAATAATTACATCTACTGAGAAACGTTGTCCTATTTTCCCTTCTTCCTCCATGCAACCATGAAAGGCGTAACATTCAATATCACAAACCGATAATCGCATCTTAGTCTTTCTTTTGTTCTTTAGCCCAAGCATCCTTTAGCGTAACAGTTCTGTTAAAAACAAGTTTGTCAGCGCTGCTCTCGGTATCAGGACAAAAATATCCTTTGCGTATAAACTGGAAATAATCACCCGGTTTGCTTTCCTTCAAAGACGGCTCTACGTAGGCGTTAGCAATTACCTCTAAACTATCTTTATTGATAAAATCTTTAAAGTCGCCTTCTTCAGATGAAGGGTCCTCCACATTAAACAAGCGATCGTATAATCTGATTTCAGTAGGAACCGCATGTTTCGCACTTACCCAATGGATAACTCCTTTTACAACAATTCCACTTGTATCACTTCCGCTTTTGCTTTCAGGGAAATAAGTACAATGTATTTCGGTTATGTTATTATTCTCATCTACTTTGAATTCATCGCAACGCACAATATACGCATGCTTCAAACGCACAGAAAGTCCTGGACCTAAACGGAAAAATTTCTTTGGTGGTTCCACCATAAAATCTTCGCGCTCTATCCATAATTCGTTTGAGAATGGTAACGGACGCGTACCGGCGTGGTTTTCTGCCTCCGGATTATTCTCTCCAACAAGTGTTTCTTCTTGTCCTTCGGGATAATTAGTAATGATCAATTTAATTGGGTTCAGCACAGCCATTACACGGTTAGCGCGCTTGTTTAAATCTTCACGCACGCAGAATTCTAAAAATCCAACGTCAATAATATTTTCTCTTCTCGCAACTCCAACACGTGTAGCAAAATTACGAATGGCTTCCGGCGAATATCCTCTTCTTCTTAACCCACTAATAGTTGGCATACGAGGGTCATCCCAACTACCCACATAATTTTCTTTCACCAACTGCAATAATTTACGCTTACTCATCACGGTGTAGTTCAGATTTAGTCGCGCAAATTCATATTGCTTACTTGGAAAAATTTCTAGTTGCTCAATAAACCATTCGTAAAGTGGTTTGTGCACTTCAAATTCTAATGTACAGATTGAGTGCGTAATCTTTTCAATCGAATCACATTGTCCATGTGCAAAATCATACATCGGATAGATACACCACTTATCGCCTGTACGGTGATGATGTGCATGCTTAATACGATACATAATAGGGTCACGCATGTGCATATTAGGCGAAGACATATCAATTTTAGCACGCAATACTTTTTCTCCATCTTTATATTCACCGTTTTTCATTCGTGTGAATAAATCAAGATTTTCCTCTACACTTCTATCACGGTAAGGGCTATGTGTTCCTGGTTCAGTAGGTGTTCCTTTTTGCGCTGCTATTTGTTCTGCTGTACTATCGTCGACATACGCTAAACCATGTTTAATTAACGTAACCGCGAATTCATAAATCTGATCAAAATAATCAGATGCATAAAATACATTCGCCCATTGAAAGCCTAGCCATTTTACATCGGCCATAATACTTTCAACATATTCCGTTTCTTCTTTCTCCGGATTAGTATCATCAAAACGAAGATTGGTTGTACCGCCAAACTCTTGTGCTAATCCGAAGTTTACACAAATCGATTTTGAATGACCAATATGTAAATAACCATTAGGCTCAGGTGGGAATCGCGTTAATACTCTTCCACCGTGCTTTCCGTTTTTTATATCTTCTGCAATAATTTCTTCGAGGAAATTAGGGCCTTTTTCTGTGCTCATTTTTACTATTTTAATTTTTCAATTGCCACGTTAATTCGCTTTATTACTTCTTCTTTACCGAGTAATTCTGTCATAATAAATAAATCAGGTCCACCTGATTCACCACTTAACAACACTCTGAATAATTGTAATACTTCGCCTGGCTTTATTTCATTGCTTGCTGCTGTTGCTTCAAATGCAGCTTTTACATTTTCTGCTTTGAAGTCCGCAATGCTTTCTAACGCTTGTGGTAATACGTTGTAAAATGTTTTTGCTTTTTCATTCCATCTTTTCTCAATTACTTTTTCATCGTAATGAGTCGGTGCTTCAAAAACAGCTTTACTCTTTTCGTATAATTCAATTTCAAACTGGCAACGGTCTTTTACCCATTTTATAACTGCCGTTACAAATGATAAATCGCGTTGTAAATTTTGCGCCGTTAAAACCTCCGCGAAGCGGGACGCGATATCAGCATCCGACTGCATGCGTAAATACTGCTCATTAAACCACTTTGTTTTTTCAGGATCAAAGCGAGCTCCTGATTTATGTACGCGTTCAAAGGAAAAATTCTTTATTAACTCTTCCATCGACATTACTTCTTGTTCTGTTCCTGGATTCCATCCTAATAACGCTAACATATTAACGAAAGCAGGTGCGTAGTATCCTTTCTCTCTGTATCCCGACGAAATTTCTCCTGTTGATGGATCTTTCCATTCCAACGGAAACACTGGAAATCCTAATCGATCTCCATCGCGCTTACTCAACTTTCCATTTCCTTCTGGTTTTAATAACAAAGGTAAATGAGCATATTGAGGCATCTTATCTTTCAAACCTAAATACTCGTAAATTAAAATATGTGATGGTGCTGATGGTAACCATTCCTCTCCACGAATTGCATGCGTAATACCCATCATCACATCATCCACAATATGTGCTAAGTGATATGTAGGCATTCCATCTGCTTTAATCAACACTTTATCATCTACTAAATCACTTTCAAAACTTACCTCGCCACGAACCATATCCGTAAACGTTACTGTTTGTCCTGGTTCTACTTTTAAACGAATAACATATTTTTCTCCTGCAGCTATTCTGTTTTCTACTTCTTCCTTGGATAGAGTTAAACTGTTATCCATACTTAACCTCGACTTATTATCGTACTGCCAAGTATGTTGTCCGTTTGATTCTGCTTCCTTACGCTTGGCTTCTAACGCCTCCGCCTTATCGAAAGCTATATATGCATGTCCGTTTTCTAAAAGTTGGTTCGCATGTTTTTGATAATATCCTAGCTCTTTTCGTTCACTCTGACGATAAGGTTCATGGGCACCACCAAAACCAACTCCTTCATCTGGAATAATTCCACACCACTTTAACGATTCGATTATATACTCTTCTGCACCCGGCACATATCTGTTTTGATCAGTATCTTCTATTCTTAAAATAAACTGACCATTATGTTGCTTAGTAAACAAATAAGCATAAAGAGCTGTTCTAACTCCTCCCATATGTAAGGGACCAGTAGGACTAGGGGCAAATCGGGTACGAACTAATGACATCGCTTCACTTTAGTTTAGAGTAACAAAGATAGTTATCTAATGTAATAAAGAATAAAAAGGCTACTCTCCTACTTTCACTCCTTCTAGGCGTTGTAAAATATCAGCTTTATAAACAGAAGTTAAAACTAACTCTCCATTTTCATCAAACGATTTAAAAATACCGTCCTTTAATCCCATTCGGAAATTTTTATCTTCTTTCAATTTACCATTATCGTAATAATAACGGTGTTCTCCATTCTCTAATCCATCGAAATAACTCCCTTCAAAAGCCAATTTTCCATTCTGATAATATTGTTTCCATTCTCCATCCATTTTACCATCTACATATTTACCCTGCGCAATATATTCTCCGTTTTTATATTTCCATTCTCCGTCACGCTTTCCTTCAACATATAATCCTTTTGAAATTAAATTACCTGCTTCATCATACTCTAACGATTCACCATCTTCTTTTCCTTTGATATAATTTTCCTCTCTTAAAAGCTGACCAGATTCGTAATACCATTTCCAGTTATTATCAGGTAAATTATTTTTATAAGATCCTGATTGTTCTATTTTTTGCGATGGATAATAAAAAGTCCATTTACCATCGCGTTTTCCATTCTTAAAACTACCAATTGATTTTATTTTTCCTTCGGGATAAAAATACTTCCAAGCTCCTTGTTGTAATCCATTGCCATCAATAATTCCTCCTTCTGCAACGATTTTATTTTTTTCATAAAGCTTTGATAAAACAATGGCACCTGAATCATTATACTCTCGGTAATAACCTTCCATTACTCCGTTGATAATGTTAACAGATGATTTTGGTCGGCCGTTGTTATGGTATTTACGATTTATCTCGAGACTGATTTTATTTTGCTTATCAATTACTAACTCCCCATTGTGCCAGTTTTCCATTTTCAAAACAAAACCGTCGGTACCATAGGTTTTAAAAAATCCGTTTTTCTTATCGTCTTTCCAGGTTCCTTCTTCAATGAGAATGGTATCGTTTAAGAATGATTTCCAAACGCCTTGTTTAAAACCAAATTTATCCAACGTATTAAATCGATCAACTGCTACTAATGTCCCTTTATTGTATTTGATTAACGAAATCAAACGACCATCAGCAGCGTATTCCATTCCGTAACCCTGCTCTATTCCGTTTTTGTAATGCTGTACTTTTTGCAGGTATCCTTTGGGATGATAACTCTTAAAAATACTGTCTTTCACACCATTGTTCATCCACTGTTCAAAAGCAGGTTTATTATTCGGATAGAAATCTTTTTTCCATCCATTTTCTTGTCCTCTGCTGTAGTTAATTTCAGAGGTCTTTTGACCAGTTTCACTATAAAAAATCCATTGTCCATCAAGTACACCATCCACTCGGTTTCCTTCTGATTTAAGTTGACCATTTTGATAAAAAGCTTTCCAGTTACCATCTGGTTTTCCATTTTTAAAATACCCTTCGGATGCTAAACTTCCGTTATCGTAAAAAAACTTTTTTACCTCTGAAATTTTTGAAAAAGAAGTATCTTGCGCGGCTAGGACCAGCGGTAAAAAAAGGAGAAGAAGTGCGATATTTTTTTTCATTGCTAACAGGGCAAATATACCTCAAGGGAATTACAGAAAATTAAAAAAGCCTAAAATCTTTTCTTCACAAACATTAACTATTAATTAAATAATTATTTTTAAATAAATGATATGTTATTATATGTACTGTTAGTTTAGTTAGTAAAATGATGAAGTAAAATTTGTTTTTATATCTTATCATAGCTTATTAACATGTAATGAACATTTGATTTGTATTTAAATGATTGATAATCCGAATTAACTCGAAATAGTACACAATTGTTAATAGCTATAATTATAACCGAAAATTTTATAAGTAATTGTGATTTTAATCAATAAAAAAGTTCATAAACATTTAACAAAACCTAAAAAGTAAATTTTGTTTATAGGTTGTAAATAATAAGCAGATCTTCTTTCAACTTTCCAAATAAGTTTTTTGAAAGGTTTACACAATCGCTTAGGGATATTAACACATGAATAAACACTGTTATGAACATATGTTTTAACAGTTATTAATTAACTTGATTTATTACCTTTGTTTTATGTTACTACTTACACCAGAACACTTTAAAGATTATGAATTAATAGATTGCGGCGACTTTGAAAAATTAGAACGCTTTGGTAAGTATATTACTATTCGTCCTGAGCCACAAGCTGTATGGAATAAGGTATTATCTGAAAATGAGTGGAATAAGTTAGCGCATGTGCGATTTAAACCTAATTCGAGCTCTGCTGGAACTTGGATTAAGCTTAAAGAAATGCCAGATCAGTGGAAGATTTCTTATGATTTAGCCGATACTAAAATTATGTTTCGTTTAGGACTTACTTCTTTCAAACACGTAGGTATTTTTCCTGAGCAGGCTGTAAATTGGGATTTTATTTATTCGCAGATAAATCAACTAAAGAAAGATATACCAGAACCTAAAGTACTAAATCTCTTTGCTTATACTGGCGGCGCAACGCTTGCGGCTAAGGCAGCGGGTGCAGACGTTATTCACCTTGATTCTATTAAACAGGTGATTTCTTGGTCAAAGGAGAATATGGATTTATCTGGTTTAGATAATATCAGATGGTTAGTAGAAGATGCAATGACATTTGTTCGTCGTGAGGTAAAACGTGGAAAACAATATAACGGGATTATTTTAGATCCGCCGGCTTATGGTCATGGTCCGAATGGAGAAAACTGGAAGTTAGAGGAAATGATTAATGAAATGATACATGGAGTTGCGCAGATATTAGATCCTAAAAATTCGTTTTTAGTGTTAAACACCTATTCCTTAGGATTTTCTGCTCTGATAATTCAGAATCTTTTAAAAGAAGCTTTTGGTAAAAGAGGAATAAATTGCGAGTTTGGAGAAATATATTTACAGGCTACTTCAGGAGTAAAACTTCCATTAGGAGTTTTTGGTCGATTGAAAGTATAAACCTTTAATTGTTTATAACGTACGAAATACCTCTTAAAAATCGTTAAATTTAAACGATGCTAATTTTAATTTTGTCTCATCATGCAAGCGAATAAAGGATACGAAGAAATTTTACAAAAGCTCGATGCTTTTATTCGCAAGTATTATAAAAATCAGTTGTTGCGTGGAACAATATATTCCTTTTCACTGCTTCTTAGTTTTTATTTAATACTGATTGTTTCTGAATCATTCATTTGGTTTAATGCTGCTATACGCTCTGTATTTTTCTGGAGCTATTTACTGACTGCTTGTTGGATACTTTACAAATGGATTTCAATTCCCTTGTTAAACTTAAATAGAATTGGAAAAATTCTAACCTATGATGATGCAGCGAAAATTATTGGACAGCATTTCACAGATATCAACGACAAACTTTTAAATACACTTCAGTTATTTGAGTCGCTGGAAAATAATAATCAGAATAAAGATTTGTTACTCGCTTCTATTGATCAAAAAAGCAAACAATTACGTCCGGTTCCATTTACAAGCGCTGTCGATTTAAGTAAGAATAAAAAATACATCAAGTATGCACTTCCTTCGTTAATTATTTTAATTGGGATTTTAATTGTGGCTCCAGGATTAATTGCCGATTCAACAAAGCGATTATTATTTCATAATACTCAGTTTACTAAACCAGCTCCATTTAAATTTACAATTACCAATAATAAACTTCAAACAACTCAATTCGAAGATTATTCTTTAGAAGTAAAAGTAAATGGTAAAGAAATCCCACAGGAAGTTTATATCGAATACAACGGTAATACTTTTAAGTTAGATAAAAAGGACAAATTAAATTTCAATTACGTTTTCAGAAATTTACAGAAGAACACTCCTTTTCAATTAATGGCCGATGGATTCTATTCTGATGAATATGAAATTGAAATTATTCCTAATCCGTTAATTGTTCAGTTTTCTGTCGACTTAAATTATCCTGCCTATCTTCAGAAGAAAAACGAGAGTATAAAAAATACAGGCGATTTATACATCCCGGCAGGAACGCAAGTAAAATGGAATTTTGGTACGCAGAATACATCTCAGTTAGATATTCGTTTTGGTGATACCATTTATCACATCAATCAAAACGATGACAACCAGTTTATTTTTCAAAAACGATTAATGAGTGGTTTACAATATTCGGTTCGATCGGTTAATTCATTTATCACTTCGAAAGATTCGATGGTGTACACTATAAACGTGGTTCCTGATCAATATCCAACTATTCAAACAGAAGAACAAAAAGATACTACCTCTTATCAAAAATTATTTTTCAGAGGAATTACTCGAGATGATTATGGAATCAGTAAAATTAATTTTCAATATCGATATATTAAACGCGATGGTCAGGATGTCAACGAAAAAATAAATGCGGTAGCAATTAATTGTAATCATACTTTACAAGAACAATTCTTTTACTATTGGGATATAAGCTCGGTAGGTGTTAAACCAGGTGATGAACTAGAATATTATTTTGAGTCGTGGGATAACGATGGTGTATCTGGTCCGAAGAGTGTAAAATCACAGGCAGCAGTTTTTAAGGCTCCATCTTTAGGTGAATTAGCACAAGATGCCGAGCAAAAGAATAAAGCATTGAAGAATGAAATGGAGTCTAGCATCCGCAAAGCGAAAGAACTACAAAAAAGTTTAGATGCGATTCAGAAACAATTGCTCAATAAAAAGAACCTTGATTTTGAAGACAAGAAAAAAATCAATGATGTATTAAAGCAACAAAAAGAGCTGGAGAAGAAAATTCAGGAACTTAAAGAAAAGTACGAGCAGAATAATCAACTTCAAAACGAAATGAAGTCGCCCGACCCTGAATTAGCTGAAAAAGAAAAGCAATTAGAAAAATTATTTGATGAACTAATGACTCCTGAAATGAAAAAGATGATGGAAGAATTAGAAAAGTTGATGGCGGAGGTAGATAAAGAAAAAATCCAGGAGAAGATGAACGAGATGAAGTTTGATACAAAGGATTTAGAAAAGCAGTTAGAGCGAACACTTGAACTTTATAAGAAGATGGAGTTAGAGGAGAAGATGAAAGAAACCGCGAATCAGTTAGAGGAACTTTCAAAAGAGGAAAATAAGTTAGCTGATCAGGCAGAAAAAAAAGACGCAAATGCAGATGAAATTAAAAAAGATCAACAAGACTTAAATAAAAAGTTTGATGATATTCAGAAAAGCCTTGATGATATTGAAAAGAAAAATCAGGAACTAGAATATTCGCAAGATTTGAAAAATTTTGATCAGGAGCAGAACTCCATTGATCAGGATATGAAGAATAGTGAGAACCAGTTAAGTCAAAGTCAGAGTAGTAAGGCAAGTAAATCGCAAAAAAGTGCCGCAAAAAAAATGCAGGACTTAGCCGCTAAAATCCAACAACAACAGCAGCAGCAACAACAAGAACAAGAGCAGGAAGATGAAAATGCTTTAAGGGCTTTGTTAGAAAACTTATTACGTTTTTCATTTGATCAGGAAAAGTTAATGCAAGACTTGCGCAGTGTAGATATCAATGATCCGAAGTTTTTGAAGATGTCACAACAACAACGTAAACTAAAAGATGATGCGAAAGTTTTAGAAGATTCATTATTGGCTTTGAGTAAACGTGTGGCTAAGATATCGTCTACTGTTAATGAAGAAATCACCAATATTAACGCTAATACCGAAAAGGCTATTTTTAATTTACAGGACAGACAAGTACAGCAGGCGCGATCGAACCAACAGTATGTGATGACCTCTGTAAACAACCTGGCTTTAATATTAAGCGAGTCGTTGGACGAGATGCAACAGCAAATGATGCAACAGATGCCAAGTAATTCTTCTTGTAAGAAACCAGGGAAAGGCCAGCCCAAACCGGGACCAAGTGCTGGGGATATTAAAAAGATGCAGGAGAAGTTATCACAGCAGCTCAAAGAAATGAAGGAGCAAATGCAAAAAGGCGGGAAAGAGGGAAAGGGCGGACAAGATGGACAAAAAGGAATGAGCGAGCAGTTGGCTAAGATGGCAGCACAACAGGAGGCCTTGCGCAATATGCTTCAGCAGCTCGACAAAGAACAGAATAAAGACGGACAGGGTAAGCTCGGTGATTTGCAGAAAATAGCTAAGCAAATGGAAGAAACCGAAAAAGACATTGTTAATAAACGCATCACCGATTTAACGCTAAATAGACAGCAGGATATATTAACCAGGCTGTTAGAATCAGAGAAGGCAGAGAAAGAACGAGAGCAAGAGCAGAAGCGTGAATCATTTGAGGGAAAAGATATGACCCGCTCCTCTCCACAATTTGAAGAGTATAAAAAGGCTAAAATGAAAGAAACAGAATTGTTGAAAACCATTCCGCCATCCTTTAATAATTTTTACAAAAACTTAGTTAATTCGTATTTCCAAAGTATCGGAAATTGAAGTTAGATTTGTACCGCTTAAATGTCGACCATCATGCAAATACAGTCAAAGCCAGAAAACATCAATGTAGTCGAGAAATTCATCGACGACTTAAAGGTGAAGCATAACCTTCACGAGGAATGTTATGGAAATATGTTGGTAGCTGTTACCGAAGCCGTTAATAATGCAATTAACCACGGTAATAAGGCTAATCCTGAAAAGTTGGTGGACATAAAGTTTGAAGTGGATGATGATCAATTCGGATTTACAATTTCGGATGAAGGTCATGGATTTGATTATTTAAATTTACCTGACCCAACAGATCCAGAGAACATAGAAAAGCCTAGCGGACGCGGTGTGTTTTTAATGAAACATCTAGCCGATCAAATTATTTTTTCAGAAAATGGCCGCGTAGTAGAATTGTATTTTAGAAATGTCGTACCAGCTGAATAAGAAAGGCGAAATCTATTTTTTTACGGAAGACATTGATTTTAGTCTTGATGAGAAAAAGAAACTAACTCTGTGGATTCATACTACTGCAGAAGAATATTCTTTTTTGGTTGATAATATCAATTACATTTTTGTCTCGGATGTCTATTTGTTGGGCATTAATAAGAAATATTTAAAGCATAAAACGCTTACTGACATAATCACATTTGATAATAGTTTTTTTAATCTTGGATTAGCTGGCGATATCTATATCAGTATTGAGCGTGTTAAAGAAAATGCTGTAAAATACAAGGTTGGTTTTCAAGAAGAATTATGCCGTGTTATGATTCATGGTTTATTGCATTTATGTGGATTTAAAGATAAGAATGCCATTGATAAAGAAAAGATGATTGATGCCGAAAACGTGGCTCTTTTGAATTATAATCTCTAGTTCATTTTTATTCATTTATTGTTTTTATCAACCAAAAACCCTCACAAGTTTCTTATATATTTTATTGATTAGTAAATAGTTGACCCTTATTTTTTTCTTACTTTGTTTCACGTGGAACTATAAGAAAAATGATAGATCAAGAATATGATGTAATAGTTGTTGGTGCTGGACATGCAGGCTGTGAAGCCGCTGCTGCTGCCGCCAACATGGGATCAAAAACGCTTTTGGTTACTATGAACATGCAGACTATAGCTCAGATGAGCTGTAATCCTGCAATGGGCGGAATTGCTAAAGGACAAATTGTACGTGAAATTGATGCGCTGGGTGGTTATTCTGGGATAGTAAGCGATAAATCAGCCATACAATTCAGAATGCTAAATCGTTCCAAAGGGCCTGCTATGTGGTCTCCAAGGACGCAAAACGATAGAATGCTTTTTTCTTCCGAATGGAGAATTATTCTGGAAAGTTTACCAAATCTTGATTTTTGGCAGGACATGGTTTCGTCTCTTATAATTGAAAACGGTGTTTCACGTGGAATCATTACTGGGATGGGTATTAAATTCAGGGCGAAATCAGTTGTTTTAACCAGTGGAACTTTCTTAAATGGCATTATTCATATTGGTGAAAAGCAGTTTGGTGGAGGAAGAGCTGGTGAAAAGGCCTCAACTGGCATTACGGAGCAACTAGTTCTTCAGGGTTTCACTGCTGGAAGAATGAAAACAGGTACGCCTCCTCGTTTAGATGGTAGATCCTTGAATTATGATGTTATGGAGGAGCAATTTGGAGATGAAAAACCTGATAAATTCTCTTATATAGACACTAATTCTTTATCAGTTCAAAGAAGTTGTCATATTGCATACACTAACGAGGAGGTACATTCAATACTTGCTACTGGTTTTGAAAAGTCTCCCATGTTTACAGGTCGAATTCAGGGACTAGGTCCTAGATATTGTCCTTCCATTGAAGATAAGATTACTCGCTTTTCGGAACGAGACAGACATCAGCTGTTTGTAGAACCAGAAGGGTGGAAAACAATCGAAATTTATTTAAACGGCTTTTCGAGCTCATTGCCAGAAGAGGTACAGTATTCGGCATTACGCAAAATAAAGGGATTTGAGAACGTTAAAATGTTTCGACCAGGTTATGCCATAGAATATGATTATTTCCCGCCAACACAGCTTAAACACACGTTAGAAACAAAATTAATTAAAGGATTGTTTTTTGCAGGTCAGATTAACGGAACAACAGGATATGAAGAAGCGGCTTGTCAAGGATTAATGGCCGGTATTAATGCCCATCAATATGTTAATTCAAAAGTTGAGTTTGTTTTAGATCGCTCAGAAGCCTATATCGGAGTTTTGATTGATGATCTTATAACTAAAGGAACGGATGAACCTTATAGAATGTTTACCAGTCGTGCAGAGTTCAGGACGTTACTCAGACAAGACAATGCTGATTCGAGATTAACTCATAAGGGAATTGACTTGGGTCTTGTAGATGAACACAGAAAAGCAATTTTTGAGGAAAAGATGAAGGCAATTCAAGAAGTAACAGAAATTGTTACTAATCATAGTATTTACCCTGATGAAGTTAATCCGTGGTTAAAATCATTAAATACTGGCGAATTATCTCAAAAAACGAAAACAAAACAAGTATTGTCTCGCCCCCAAATTAATTTATACGATTTAATTGATAATTCACCCTCCCTAAAATCAAAATTAGAGGATTATTTATCGAAAACAGATGTCTTAAATGCTGTTGAAATAGATGTAAAGTATGAAGGATACATTAATAGGGAACGGGAATTGGTTGAAAAGATGAATCGTTTGGAGTATATTAAGTTAAATGATAGTCTGGATTATAATAAAATAGAAAGTTTATCATTGGAAGCTCGTCAAAAACTAACCCAAATACGACCAGCCACATTGGGACAAGCTTCCAGGATCAGCGGCATAAACCCATCTGATATTTCTGTTTTAATAGTATATATAGGTCGATAGTTCCACGTGAAACCACATAGAGCCAATTAATGAAAATAAATGAAAAAACAAAGAGTTGTTCCACGGGAAACATTAACATATGGAGAAACTAACTAATTGCCCGGTTTGTTTGGGCGGCGATTTTAAAGAGGTTTTATCTTGTACTGATTATACAACTTCAAAAGAGGAGTTTGTTATATGTCAGTGTTCTGATTGCTCTTTTCGATTTACTAATCCACGTCCAGATATAAAGGAAAGCGGGAAATACTATCAATCCGATGATTATATCTCGCATACAGATAGTAAGAAGGGTCTTTTAAATAAGATATATCAGATATCACGCGACTATATGATATCCACTAAGTATAAGTCGACATTAAAGAAATATAACGCTAAATCATTAATAGATTATGGTTGTGGAACTGGTGATTTTTTAAAATATTGTTTGGATAAAGGACATCATGCAATAGGCTTAGAAATAGATGAAAGTGCACGTAAAATAGCAATACAGAAAGGTTGTCAGGAAGTGTTTAATCCATCACATTTAGAGGAGCTATCCGACCATTCGGCCGAGATAATTACGTTATGGCATGTGCTTGAACATATACACGATTTACAACCTACTATTCAACAGTTTAGTCGTCTTTTAACTAGCAACGGAACCATAGTAATTGCTGTTCCCAACCATCAATCATACGATGCAAATTATTATGGTGAATACTGGGCGGCATACGATGTTCCACGTCACTTATATCATTTTAATTTACAATCTATCACTCGACTTATGGGTAATGAAGGGTTTAAATTAATTGAGACTAAGCCTATGCGCCTAGACCCATTTTATATTGCGTTACTTAGTAATAAATATAAAACAGGAAAAATGAATCCAATAAAAGCTGTTTTTATTGGTGTAATGACTAACTTGAAAATAATGTTTAACATTACAAATAGTTCATCTATTATTTACATTTTTAAAAAACAATAACATGAAAAAACTTTTAACTCTCTTTTTACTGAGCATAGCATTTATCAGTAAAGCTCAAATTACCATTACAACAGCCGACCTTCCAACGGCAGGATCGAATTTTATTACGGCATCAGATACTCTTTATTCATCTATTATTTCTCCAGGAGGAGCAGCACAAGTCTGGAACTATTCACAATTAGTGAATCATTTACAAGACACTCTGGCCTTTCAATCTGCCGCAGGAACACCCTATTTATCTAGCTTTCCTGGCGCTACCTTAGCTGCTAATAGCCCTTTGGATAGCGTATGGGCTTATTTTATAAGTAATAGCAATGGCTTGTATTTGAAGGGCGCCTATACCTACAGTGTAGCTGGAATTGGGGGCGCTTCTAATGTAGCCTTAGTATATAATCCTGCTCAAATCTATATTCCAACACCCTTCTCCTATGGAAGTAGTCGCAACGAGGTTTCGCGTTTTCAGTTAGACCTTACTTCTATGTCGCCACATATTAGATTAATTCATAGAACAGAAACAGCGTTAACGGGAGATGGTTATGGAAGTGTTACAACGCCATATGCCACTTATTCAAATACAATCAGAATTAAATCGGTAGATCTTTCATACGATTCGATTTATGTTGATTTATTAGGAATAGGATTTTATACGTTTGCCCAGGCTTCGCAATCGCAATCATCAAGTTACAAGTGGTATAAAAACGGAAACCCCTCGCTTGTATTAAGTTTAAATTCCGATAGCCTTGCAGTAAATGTTACGGGTGCAGATTTCTTGTTCGTTCCTGGTGCAACAGGAATCAATACATTGGCAGGCCAAGAAGTAATAAAGGCCTATCCAAATCCAGCATCTGACATTTTAGTGGTTGATATTCCGAAAGAATTGAAATCAGAAAGCACATTGCAGATTTATAATAATGCAGGTCAACTTGTCAATAGCGTTACAATATCTGACATTGATAGATATATGTTGGATGTGAAACAATATCCTGCTGGATTGTATTCGTTTATTCTAACAGGCTCAAAAACGTATTCATCAAGATTTGTTGTTCAGCACTAATCGGTTTTAATTAAATCGAGTTGAATTTCGTTTAAAGAAACCGTTGGATCTGCTAAGGAAATTCGTTGTGGAACACTGTTCGAAATAGGTCCATACAAATAGAATAGCGTTTCTTTATCCTTATAACGTATACGGATAGCCGTATTTTTTGGTAGAAACATTAAAGAATCTTTTATTAAGAAAGAAATATCAATAAATGCCTCGTTGTGAAATAACTGCAATGAGGCATTGTTGTTTTTAAGGGAGATGTTTTTCGGCAATACATTTGTAACAGAATCATTTAACAATGGTATATAGTTCTGATTTTTGAATGAAAAATAATTTATCGGCAGACTATCATCAGGTAAAATAAACTCTGTCCACTTTATCCATTGCTTGTTGCTTACTTCATTTCCTTGCTGTTTGATGCGATCCATATGTTCGTGATGCATGGCAATGCTTACTACTTTTTCGGGTCCGTCAATGGCCGACAATAACATGCTTTCAATACTATAACACCAACCGGTATTTGCGAAAGGAAGCTGCTCTAAAAGATTTTCATCTGCAATTACTTTCTGAGAGCCCATTAAACGTGAAACATCGATGATGCGCTTCATCTGTTCGTTGCGCAAAACAAACTCTTGCCCTGACTGATAAATTTGCGTCAAACGGAAAAGAAAAAATCCGAAGAGTAACATAAATGAAAATAGTTGAACCTTTGATTTATTATTACTTAATTCATAAAAAGCAATTGGCAATGCAATCAGACATGGTAAAGGAAGCAACATCCTTTCTGAATAATTACTGATATGTTCAAAATGATGAGTACAAACGATAATCAGCAGAAACGCGAAAACACATCCAACATAAACCAACAACGAACGAAAAACCATTTGACGAATTATTAAAAAACAAGAACATCCGAAGAGAAAAAACAAAACAGGATAGTTTATAAATAGCATTTTGAAAAAGGAAATCAGATAACCGCCATCAGTAATATTATTCATATTGCCATAGTCGTTGTATACCACAGGATAAAAAGCCTTTTGACTATCATAAATATCCAGCGTTAAAAATTTAACAGCGAGTAATGCAACAAACCATAAAGCCAAGTACCATTGTTTCTTTTCTATTTTACCTCTGAAGAAATAAAAAGCCAGCAACGCTCCTAGTGGAATAAATAACAAAGGATGAGAAAAAACAATCAATAACGTAATTATATAAACCCATATTTGTGAAACAACGCTACCCTTTTCCATCAAACAGTATACAATGGGCAATAAAACCAATCCTTGTAAAAGTTCGGTAACTGGACAATAAAACGAATACGCCAAGGTGCTCAAGTAAATGATAAAGAACCAAAGAGTTGCTCGTTCGTTTTTGAAATAGAAAATCAGCAATAAGAAAATCAGATAATAATAAAGCACATCACCAAAGCTGTATAAAATCATCAACCACTTTAATGGAACACACAACCAAACACCGATTACGGGTAATACTTGTGAAACAACACCAAGTGGACGAAAGTGTGCTATGAAAAAAGATTTGCGAAGAATAATTTCTAATAAATAATGTGCTGCATCAAATGCTTGTCGTTCTTTCCAGAAAAGTAAACTGTAAAAAAACAGAACTGCAAAGAGCAGGTGGCCGCCAATAAACACCGAAGATTTTAAATTAAATGTTTTATTCATAATGCAAGGTTGAAAATACAATTAAATCGGAACAAAGCACATTCAACTAATTTGTAGTATTGCAGATAATAAACAAACTATATGCTTACCCTCGTTCCAACGCCTATCGGTAATTTACAAGACATCACGCTGCGCGCGTTGGAGGTGCTTAAAAATGCGGATTTGATTTTAGCAGAGGATACGCGAACAACTCGTTTTCTGTTGCAGCATTTTCAAATTGAAAAAAGAATTTTATCGCATCATCAGCACAATGAACACAATGCTTTGAAAGAAGTGATCCGATTGTTGAAAGAGGGAAATAAGATTGCGCTGGTTTCAGATGCGGGTACACCTGCGATTAGTGATCCTGGTTTTTTGATTGTGCGTGAGTGTATCAAGGAAGATATCGAAGTATATTGTTTGCCAGGTCCAACAGCATTTGTTCCTGCGTTAGTAATGAGTGGTTTGCCATGCGATAAATTTGTGTTTGAAGGATTTTTGCCTCAGAAAAAAGGACGACAATCGCGATTTTTATTTTTGAAAGAAGAAGAGCGTACCATTGTATTTTATGAATCGCCATTCCGATTAGTGAAACTATTGGAAGAAGTGATGGAGTATTTTGGAGCCGATAGAAAATGTTCTGTGTCAAGAGAGTTAACCAAGATGTTTGAAGAAACGCGTCGTGGAACTGCAGAAGAGTTATTTCAGCATTTCTCAGCTCATCCACCAAAGGGCGAGATTGTAGTTTGTGTG
>CANFIN010000031.1 GCA_947447155.1 Bacteroidota bacterium
CGCTCCCTCACCTATTGGTCCCTACTCGCAAGCAGTTCAATTTGGCAATATGCTTTTTGTATCAGGACAAATTGCGATTGTTCCAGCAACAGGTGAATTAGATTTATCCTCCATCGAGAATGAAACACATCAAGTGATGAAAAATATTGGTGCTGTTTTAAATGAAGCAGGTGCCGATTATTCCGACATCGTAAAGACTGGTATTTTCTTAAAAGATATGAATCAGTTTGCAGCCGTAAATGAAGTTTATGGTAGTTTTTTCAGTGGCAACTTTCCTGCGCGCGAAACGGTTCAGGTTTCGAGATTACCTAAGGATGTAAACGTAGAGATTTCAGTTGTTGCTTACACAAAATAGTTTGCGATTTTCTTTCTTGTGCAGTTCGTGCGAAGTACTGAAGTCGATTATTTAATTTCCACTTTAGGATTCCACCTTGTGATAGCCCATTTAGTTTGTTGCACAGGAGTAAGGAAGGTCCATGCTACAATTCGGCTTGATTTATTTCCCTGCGTCATAGCAATCGTTTTCACTTCAACAGCTTCTGCGTTATACAAGGCTTTATAAATACTTTCGAGATGCGCTTGTTTTGAAATCATTGTAGAAAACCAAAAACAAGATTGTGCAATTAGTTTGCTTTGCTCTATGATTCGCTTAGCGAACTTTTCTTCTCCTCCATCGCACCATAATTCCATATTATTCCCTCCGAAATTCCGAGCAACTTCTTTGACAGGCTTACCACGCAAATTACTTACCTTTCGAATATTACCTGACCGAGCTTCTTCAAACGATGAATAAAAAGGAGGATTACATATCGTGAAATCGAATTGCTCGTTTTCTTTTACAATCCCTTTGAAAATATTTGAAGAGTTTGGTTGTAAACGTAATTCCACATTTCCTTTTATTTCGCTGTTATTTTCGAGAATATCCTTTGCCGATTTGAGCGCCTCAGGTTTATTATCAGAACCAACAAACGACCATCCGTATTCTCTATTTCCGATTAGTGGATAAATACAATTGGCTCCTACTCCAACATCAAATACTTTTATGTTACTTCCCGTAGGTACATTTCCATTATTTCGCTCGGCTAATAAATCAGCCATATAATGAATGTAATCGGCACGACTAGGTATAGGTGGACATAAATAGCCTTCTGGCATTTTCCATTTATCGATTTTATAAAAGTGTTTTAACAATGCTTTATTTAGCATCACAACAGCATCGGGATTAAAAAAATCGATGGACTCATCGTCATAAGCATTAATTATAACATAATCCGCTAATTCGGGACAACTAGCTATGAGTTCTTTAAAATTATAACGTTCACGATGCTTATTGCGTGGATGCAAAACGGTTTTCTCTTTCGGGTGCTCTTTCTTTTTTTCTAGATTCTTCATTATAAGTTTGTCCAGCTTTTAAACGCTGCTTTCTGCGCTTCACTTGTATCTGTAATACTACCCATTTTTATTGTATCAAAATATCGCTTATCAGAAGAGACCAAATTGATCGACTTCATTTTCTTTTGAGAAAAAATAGTTAACTCAACCTCATTGGATAGTTGCAATAAATCATTTAGGTTGTTTTCTACTTTCCATCCTTTTACAGCGACTATTTCATCATCCTTTGCAAGTCCAGCTAATTCAGCTAAACTTCCTGGATATACATTGGCAACTTTCGTGATGCCCGCATCTTGAATTGTCTTGAATCCAAAGCATCTTTCATGTGTATTCTTTGCAGGAATCCTACTTACATAGCAACCTACTTCATGAAGTAGTTCATTCAATAATGGCTCTGCATTTTTATTTCCATGAATGTAATCATCGAAAATTATTTTCACTCCTGCATCACTCATCTCAATAGCAAGATTTAAAATATCTTCCATTTGATATCCTCTGTGATGTCCTGAGAAATCATCATATAACTTTTTAAATAATGTGTCTAATGAGTTCAGATTTTTACTTGAGCGACGAAGGTACAAATCAAGCATCATAGCAATGATACTTCCTTCATCGTAAATATTGGTTTTACGATGTGGCGCACCAGGAACATATCCATCTAACCACGTATCGAAACTACTATCGGCTACGGAATACCGAAAACGAGCATCATTATCGAAATGTTTTTGCAAACGAACATTCACCTCGGCAAACCAATCCTGTACGGTAAAAAATCCAGAACGCGCTAAAAACAAATCTCCATAGTAAGTAGTAAATCCTTCATACACCCAGCCTAATCGACTATAATTTTCCTGCGAGTAATCGTATTGAACAAAATCTTTCGGACGCAATGTTTTAACATTCCAGGTATGAAATAATTCGTGCGATGCAACGCCTAATAATTCTTTATAAAACTCTGGCTTCATCAATGAATAACCAGGTCCTAAAGCCAGTACTGTAGAAGTTGTATGTTCTACTCCGTGATAAAAACGATACGGTGTTATTAAAATCAAATAATGATATTCAGCAACAGGAAATGTATTCATCATTTCAAATTGCTTTTGGGTGTAGGCAACAAAATCCTTTTTGATTTTTTCAAAATCAGGATTCACTTCACCTTGAAACCATAAATGAAACTTCACATCATTCACCACAAATGTATCGTGCTTCATACTTGCAGAGGCAATGAAAGGACTATCCACAAGCTCGTGATAACTTGGTGCATGTAATACATTTTTGCTAAGAGCTTTTAACCCGCATGCGATTTCCCATTCTACATCTACATCGATAGTTAGGACGCATTCAGTATGAAGCATCCCTTCTAAATATGGCATGCAGTGTACAGGATTCACATATAAAAAATCAGAATCCGTAAAGCAAGCCCCAGCATCTAATTGATTCGCGTAATAATTAAACGTGATGGTCAGTTCATTGCAGGCAACTGTATTCAACATCCAACTGTGGCTGTCTATTTTTTCAAACTGAACAGTATTACCATGTTCATCGGTAATTTTAAAATCACGAATATTCTTAGCGAAATTTCCGAGTTCATACCTACCGGGACGCCATTTCGGTAACTTAACCAATGTGCTATCAGAATTAACATTCGCCTTGAAAGCAACTTGGATGTAACGGGTAGATGGATTAGAAGAAGAAATTTGATACTGCCACATAATAATTAATCTTGGCCGTAAAGGTAACCAAAGAAGGAACATTACAACGGAAAACATTCGAGTTTCATACTACTTAAATTCAGTCATATCCCATATCTGAAATATCAAATCGCGTCTGGCTGAACTTATTTAGATTTCAATTACCTTTGTCCCATTAAATACATACAATTATGAATTACGATTTAGTAGTTATTGGAAGTGGTCCAGGAGGATATGTTGCTGCCATTCGTGCAAGTCAATTGGGAATGAAAGTAGCCGTAGTTGAAAAAGAATCATTGGGTGGTGTTTGTTTAAACTGGGGTTGTATTCCAACAAAAGCTTTATTAAAGAGCGCTCAAGTTTTTGAATATTTAAAGCATGCTGCTGATTACGGCATCATCGTTACTGAAGGCAAAGCTGATTTTAATGCAGTGGTTAAGAGAAGTCGCGGAGTAGCTGATGGCATGAGCAAAGGAATTCAGTTTTTATTCAAGAAAAATAAAATTGACGTAATCATGGGTTACGGAAAATTAAAGCCTGGAAAGAAAATAGAAGTTACTGCTGCTGATGGTAAAATTTCTATGATTGAAGCCAATCATATCATGCTTGCGACAGGATCACGTAGTCGTAATTTACCTAATATGCCTCAGGATGGAAAGAAAATCATTGGCTATCGTGAAGCCATGGTATTACCAGAGATGCCTAAGAGCATGGTGATTGTTGGATCAGGTGCTATCGGATGTGAGTTTGCGTATTTCTATAGTGCAATGGGAACGAAAGTAACCATCGTTGAATTTATGCCGAACATTGTTCCTGTAGAAGACGAAGATATTAGTAAGCAATTAGAGAAATCATTCAAGAAGATGGGCATTAATGTTATGACAAGTTCATCGGTGGAATCAGTTGATACTGCAGGAAGTGGTTGCAAAGTAAAAGTGAAGACTGCCAAAGGAGAAGAAATTATCGAGTGTGCTATCGTTTTATCTGCTGCAGGTGTAGTTTCAAATCTTGAAAATATCGGACTTGAAGAAGTTGGAGTTATTACAGATAAAGGTAAAGTTTTAGTAAACGATTTTTATCAAACAAATATACCTGGCATTTATGCTATTGGCGATATCGTTAAGGGACCAGCGTTAGCGCACGTTGCTTCGGCAGAAGGAATTTGCTGCGTTGAGAAAATTGCAGGTATGCATGTTGAACCCATCAACTATGGTAACATTCCAGGATGTACGTATTGCTCACCTGAAATTGCATCTGTTGGAATGACAGAAAAAGCAGCGAAAGAAGCAGGTTACGAAATTAAAGTTGGAAAATTCCCATTCTCAGCAAGTGGAAAAGCACAAGCTGGTGGAACATCAGAAGGATTTGTAAAAGTAATTTTTGATGCAAAATATGGCGAGTGGTTAGGAGCTCATTTCATTGGAGCAAACGTAACGGAAATGATTTCTGAAGTTGTTGTTGCAAGAAATTTAGAGACAACAGGACATGAAATTATTAAATCGATTCACCCTCACCCTACTATGTCGGAAGCAGTTATGGAAGCCGTAGCGATGGCTTATGGAGAAGTAATTCATTTATAAGAAAACGAATTTAATATAAGGAAGGCTATCACAATGTGATGGCCTTTTTTAATGCAGTCGCTCGAGCAAATCATTCATTTCTGCTACCCACTCTTCATGCATTTTCCCTTCGCGCCAAAATAAATAATAATCACAACGCTCAGATGTCAAAAGTGTTTTAATAGCATTGATGGCTAGCAATCGAAGATCTTTATTGGAAAAGTCAGAAAGCTCATCCCAATCAGGATGTTCTACTTTTACTCCATCGGTATATTCCCCTTCGAAAAATTCAGGACCTGGAAAATGTTTTGAAATATTACCCATTGATGCCGCTACAAGTTCAGCTCCTAAAACTGCTACGCAACAGGTCTCGTACATTGTTAATTCTTCATAATCGTCGATAACAATTTCGCATGACGTTCTGATTTCACCCACCAAATCACCGCCATTTAAAATTTCTTCAAAGAGATCCATCGCATCTCTATCTTGAAATATGGAAACACCCCAGATAGTCATATTAATTACATTTTTTCATTCGTTCAACAAAATTGGTGAGCAGTAAATCTCGCTGCTCTATAAACTCCGAAATACTTTTATAAAGCAAATTTTTTCCTGCGCGATTCATAAAATTAAAATATACGGCTTCATTCGATTTTGTAAAAAAAACATACGAAGCAATTGAAACGGCTGAATCAATTTCAGTTTTCGTATATCCGTATAAGTTATAGCCATTAACATTTAATGTATCAACTTTAGACTGCACATGTTTCGTATTTTGAAGCAATATTTGATAGTTGTCGACAATAATCACCTTGTCAATTTCAAAAGCTGCAGTGTCAGAAACTTCAATCTTAATAAACAATGAAGGTATTTTATCTGAAGTTGTAAAATGCAATTTATGATTATCAATATTCGAAACTTCTTCTAATCCTTTACTCGTTTTTAAGTACTTCGATTTTTTTGTCCCAACCCCATAATGATCGAAACGCAAAAAAAGAAAATCCTTGCTGCCCTTGAAATTTTCTAAGCATTTAATAGTATTGGATTGCGCAAAAGCATCCACACAAAATAAAATTAGAAAACCGCAAATTAAATTTTTCATTTTTGATTAATCTAACAATTCAAGTAAAGCCACATTCTCAACATGAGCAGTATGAGGAAACATATCGACAGGTTGCAATTTTACTACTTTATATTTCTCACTTAGCATTTCAAGATCTCGCGCTTGTGTGGCAGGATTACAACTAACATACACAATTTTTTTACAGGCTACTTTCAATAATTGCTTCACTACATCCTGATGCATTCCTACTCGTGGTGGATCTGTTATAATCACATCTGGTCGTCCATTTTGATCCATGAAATCATCCGTCAATAAATCCTTCATATCACCAGCATAGAAAACAGTATTACCAACATTATTAATTTGTGAATTTACATTCGCATCATCAATTGCTTCTTTCACATATTCAATTCCAACAACCTTCTTCGACTGATGCGCGACGAAGTTGGCGATAGTTCCTGTTCCCGTATATAAATCATACACCACTTCATCACCTTTTAGTCCTGCGAATTCGCGAGCTACCTGATACAGCACCAGCGCTTGTTTACCATTCGTTTGAAAAAACGATTTAGGTCCGATACGGAATGTTAAATTCTCCATTTGCTCTTCGATGTATTCCTTACCATGATAACAATGAATTTCCTGATCATGAATCGTATCGTTGGCTTTATTGTTTATCACATATAGCAACGAAGTTATCTGCGGAAAATTATTTTTCAGATGCTCTAACAATCCATTCAACTTACCTTCTTCATCCTGATACACCATCACAATCACCATCAATCCACCGATAGTAGTATTACGGATAATCAATCCTCTCATCATTCCTTCACGCTTACGAATATTCATAAACGGCATTTCATTTTCAACGCAATATTTTCGAACACTTAGTCTGATATCGTTAGAAGGATCTGCTTGCAAATAACATTGCTTAATATCTAATACTTTATCGAACTTACCAGGAATATGAAATCCTAAGCCTGGTTCAAATGCAGGCTCATCAACATTCATCTCTTCACGCGTTAGCCATTTTCTATCTGCAAAACTGTAATCAAGTTTATTGCGGTAAAATGTTTGCTCAGCGCTGCCAATGATGGGAAGAATATTCGGATTCTCTAATTTACCGATGCGCGTCATTGCATCTTCCACTTGTTTTTGCTTAAATTGCAATTGCATAGCGTATGAAAAGTGCTGCCACTTACAACCACCGCATGTTCCAAAATGATGACAAACAGGGGTAGTCCTTTCTTTAGAAGGATGTATAATTGAATCCACACTTCCTTCAAAAAACGATTTATGCTTTTTACGAATTTTTACATTGACAATATCGCCAGGAACCGCTTTATCAATAAAGATAACAATACCATCATTTTTACAAACCGCTTTTCCTTCATCAGCAATATCAATCACCTCTAAATTTTCAATTATATCTCCAGGCTTCATATTATTTTTTTACGGAGATAAAAATAGGTAACTTTGAGCTGCCTTTACTCCAAATAAATGAAAAAACTTTCGCTGTTGATCCTTTTGATTTTATCCAGCAATTTTGCTTTTTCGTTGCATATTGCGGGTGGCGACCTTACCACAAAATATTTAGGCAATAATAATTTTGAAATTGATTTAGTACTTTATCGGGATTGTTCTAATCCTCAAGGCTCTCCGTTCGATCAGGATATTACAATTGGGATTTTCAATGCTGATGACAATTCTTTGTATGATACTATTCACCTCGATTTAGGAACCATTCAAGCCTTATCGTATTCAGGCCCTGGTTGCGTTGCACCTCCAACTGTATGCATGCAGAAAGGAACCTACACAAGTACAGTCCAACTTCCGGATAGATCGTTGGGGTATTATTTAGTTTGGGAACGATGTTGCAGAAATACAACCGTAGTTAATATTCAAAGTCCGAGTCAGGCAGGTATGGCTTTTTACTGTTCGATTCCCGATCCTGCATTACATAGTTCGAGTCCGGAATTTATAGTGCCACCCCTACCCTATGTATGTGCGCAGTCCTATTTCAAACTACCGTTTACTGCGTTTGATGCCGATGGTGATTCATTAGTTTACAAATTCACCGCACCGCTTGAAGGCGGACATACCTCAACAGGAACACCGAACCCTTTTAGCCCTTCATCCGGAAATCAAATTCCGCAACCTGTGCCTTACACTTCTTGTATATGGCAACCACCGTATTCTATTAACAGCATTTGCGGAACTACGATGCCGTTAGTCATAAACCGACAAACAGGATTAGCAGAAGGTCAAACAGACGGAACGGGATTATATGCGATGGCAGTTAGTGTAAAAGAATATCGCAATGGAGTTCAGATTGGAGAGATTCGTCGTGAAATTGAAATTACAGCTATACCTTGCAGTGGAAACACTCCTCCTAATTTATCCGCCAATGTAGTCGATAAGAACTATGAAATTTATGCAGGAGATAATTTATGTTTTAATGTTTCAGCTAATGACCCTAATGGCGATTCATTATTTCTAAATTATTCGGGAGAAATATTTGCAAACTTTCCAAACACAACTATTCAAGCTCCATTTGCTATAAGTTATGATACCGTTGGACAATCATCCGTAAATACTACATTTTGCTGGAACACATCCTGCGATCAAGGAAGAGATTCAGCTTATATTATTACTTATGAATTATCTGACAATGGATGTCCACTACCTCTTACTTCCATTGGTAAGTTTTCAATCCTTGTCAGGTCAACGCCAATAATTGCTCAGCAAAATTTATTGTGCTTACAAGCAACTGATTTAAACACGATAGCAATAACGCTTGCTAATGATGATTCTATTATTTATCGATTATTCGACTATTTTACAATTTACAGAAGTACTAACGGTGGACCATTTACGCAAATTGGAAACTACCAGAAAGCTACAACGCTTTACGACTCTACCGCCAACAATAATCTGACAAACCAATACTGTTATTTTATAACTGGAACTAACCGATGTGGCATTGAAGGTCCCGCTTCAGATACATTATGTAGCGGCGATACTACCTTTATTAAAATACCTAAATTAATTAGCATATCTGTTCCTGATCATGATAAAATTACGATTACCTGGAAGAGCGATCCCGATTTTTATTCTTCAACAATTCATATCCAACGAAAACAAAGTTGCGACACTTGTAGCTGGGAAGAAATTGCGCAGCTAAAGAACTATGCTTCGAATAGCTTTGCCGATGAAAAGGTATACACTAACGAAACGTCCTATTGTTATAGAATTTACGTTACGGATGAGTGTGAGAATATTTTTCCACCATGTAAAGAACAATGCAGTATTTTATTGAAAGGAGAAGAATATCCTTATGAACATCGATTAAAATGGAACAACTACATTAACTGGAACAATCAGGTTGCTGGATATTATATTGAAAGATCAGAACAAAATTTTGGATTGCCTTATTCTGATTTATTTTTAAATTCAGCTTCAACATTAGAATTTTTAGATGATGATTTACCACTTAAAAATGGCATTTTTCATTATCGAATTCGAGCTGAAGAAAACCAAGGAGGAAACAATGCAAAAAGCTATTCGAACGAAATTGAATTAATTCAAAAACCAATTTTATTTTTACCTAATGCCTTTTCTCCTAATGATGATGACTTGAATGAAGTTTGGAAGGCAGAAGGTGCTTTTATAAAAGACTACACGCTACTATTACTAAATCGCTGGTCGCAATTAATTTTTGAAAGTCACTCGATTGAAGATACCTGGAATGGTAAATATAAAAATGTAGATGTACCGCAGGGTGTTTATTTTTACCGACTTCGTTATTCGGGTTACGACTTAAGGACCGTTTACGAGAAACTGGGGACAATCACCGTTATTCGATAGTCGCCTCTGTTTACTTTCGCCTTATAAAACCATATCTTTGCAACAATTATTTACTATATGAATTCGAATATTACATCGAGCTTAAGTTCAGAAGCTATACATTTAGAAGATCAATACGGTGCGCATAACTACCATCCTATTCCAGTTGTTTTAACAAAAGGCGAAGGCGTTTTTGTTTGGGACGTTGATGGCAATCGTTACTACGATTTTCTTTCTGCTTATTCTGCCGTTAACCAAGGACATTGTCATCCGAAGATAATTGCAGCAATGACAGAGCAAGCATCTAAACTAACGTTGACATCAAGAGCATTTTACAATGATGTATTAGGCAAGTATGAAAAGTTCATGACTGAACTATTTGGTTATGATAAATTACTTCCAATGAATACAGGCGTTGAAGGCGGAGAAACAGCTATTAAACTTGCGCGTCGTTGGGGTTACGAAGTAAAAGGAATTGAAAAAAATAAAGCTAAAATCATATTTGCAGAAGGAAACTTCTGGGGAAGAACATTAGCAGCGGTATCGTCTTCAAATGACCCATCGAGCTATGCTGGCTACGGTCCTTATATGCCAGGGTTTGAATTGATCCCCTACAATGATTTAGTAGCACTTGAAAAAGCAATCAGCGACCCTAATGTTGCTGCATTTATGGTTGAGCCTATACAAGGTGAAGCTGGTGTTGTTGTTCCGCACGAAGATTATTTAAAAGGTGTTTCTGAATTATGTAAAAAGTACAATGTGCTTTTTATTGCTGATGAAGTTCAGACAGGAATAGCAAGAACAGGAAAGATGTTAGCTTGTGACCATGATAATGTTAAGCCAGATATTTTAGTACTTGGAAAAGCCTTATCGGGAGGAACGATGCCTGTATCTGCTGTATTAGCGAGCAACGAAATTATGTTGACCATTAAACCAGGTGAGCATGGCAGTACTTACGGAGGGAATCCTCTAGCATGTGCAGTTGCAATTGCGGCTATGCAGGTAGTTATAGATGAAAAACTTTCCGAGAATGCAGAACGATTAGGTGTAATTTTACGAGCAGGATTAAGCGAAATAAATTCAGATCGTGTTACTGCTGTTAGAGGAAAAGGATTGTTAAATGCGATTGTAATCAAAGAAAAAGACGGGATTGATGCATGGGATGTATGCTTAAAATTAAAAGAAAAAGGACTACTTGCTAAACCTACGCATGGAGATATCATTCGCTTTGCACCTCCGCTCGTGATTAACGAAGAACAACTGAAAGAATGTATTCAGATAATTAAAGAGACCATCGAAAGTTTATAAAAAAACGTCCTGAAGTAAATACTACAGGACGTTTTCATTTACAGAGTTTCCTTTTCAGAATTAAGCTATCTCATTTGGATTAGGCTTTTTCATAATAAAAGCCATAATTACAGAAACAAATGAGGAAATAAACAGTGAACCCACAACACCCATCAACAGGAAAAATTCAGCGGTTGTCCATTTCGCAGCCATTTTCATACTCTGATCAATCATCTCCTCAGAATATCCTTTCTTTTGCATTTCAACCAGCGCTTGATTTAAAACGAAATCGATATAACCTGTATCAATGAATTTAACTTGAACATAGAAGAAAATCGACGAAACAATTCCGCCTATTGTTCCAATTAATAATCCGCCTTTAAAAATTTTCGAAAACGAAATAAAACCTTCGCTTACTAATTTTATTTCTTTAACAAATTGATTAATAAAAAATGCCAATACCAGCAAGTTGACATAATTCAAATAACTAGCGGAACTAGAACGGTTCAATTCGGTAACATACATTACTAACATCCATAGTATTGAAAACCCTCCGTAATAAATTCCATAACTAACTTCTCTTTTCATAAGTTTGTGTGTTTTGATTTCGGATGTAAAAATAGAAAAATGTTTGTAAGAGCAATTGAAGATGTAAGTAGGTTTACAAAGCCTATCCATAGTATCATGCGTTTGTATCCCAGCAATCATGTGATGCCAGGATCGGCCACCTTGTTTTTTGTAAATGATACGGGGGTTGCGATTACCTGCCGACATGTAGCAGAACAAATTCTTCAGGCAGAGCACATCAATCAGCAATACCTGCTCTTTTCACAACGGCGTTTTCGATTAAAGAACGACGAGAGTTTCAACAACAACTTAAAAGATATTGAAGGGGAATTCAATTTTAGAGATAATTCAATTGTACAAATGAAGCAAAGCTTTTTGGGCTGTTTCGATAAAATCACTTCACTAGATTGTCACTTACACCCAACTCAAGATCTTGCAATATTAGTATTCAAAGGATTTACAAAAATCTTGTATCAAGGTCATGCGCGTTTTAAATCAGACGACAACGATATTCGTCAAGGAAAACAATTATGTCGCCTAGGATTTCCTTTCCCTGAGTTCAACAACTTTGCTTATAACTACAAGACTGATGAGATTGAATGGACAAAAGAAGGACATCAATTTTCACCAAGTTTCCCTATTGATGGAATTGTAACACGTATGCTTGCGCCGAGTGGAAAAATCATGGGGATTGAAATGAGCTCACCAGGTTTACGAGGACAAAGTGGTGGACCGCTTTTCGACCACGAAGGTGTTATTTATGGAATGCAAAGCTCTACTAAGCACTTGCACTTGGGATTCGATTTAGTAGACTTTGAAATACCTTTTGGTAGTAGCGTTAAGAAAGTAAGTAATTCTCCATTTCTGCATGTTGGGCAATGTGTTCATGTATCAGTAATCAAAGACTTTTTACGACTTCATCAGGTGGAATTCTTCGAAGATTAAATCAAAACCGCCTAAACTCCTTTTTTAGAGATAAAATACCGGCTGATTATTCCGTTTTTTAAATTATTTTTGCAGACTTAAAATTTGAATCATGGGATTAAAATGTGGGATAGTTGGATTACCCAATGTTGGAAAATCGACTTTATTTAATTGCTTATCGAATGCAAAGGCTGTTGCAGCCAATTTTCCATTCTGTACGATAGAACCGAACATTGGTGTAATCACAGTGCCAGACGACAGACTTAATGAATTAGAGCGCTTAGTAAAACCACAGCGTGTAGTTCCAACTACTGTTGAAATTGTTGACATTGCAGGTCTTGTACGAGGTGCAAGTAAAGGCGAAGGATTAGGAAATCAATTTTTAGGAAATATTCGTGAGTGTGATGCCATCTTGCATGTATTACGTTGTTTTGATGACCCGAATGTTGTGCACGTAGATGGACAGGTAAATCCTGTAAGAGATAAAGAAACGATTGATATTGAATTACAGCTAAAAGATTTAGAAACGATAGAGAAAAGAATGCAGCGAATTGAGAAAGCTGCTAAAGTAGGTACCGATAAAGACGCTAAAAAAACATTTGAAATTTATCTAACAATAAAGGCGCACTTAGAAAAAGGATTATCAGCACGTTCGGCTCCATTGTCTGAAGAAGATTGGAAAATTGTTGACGACCTAATGTTGCTTACTACTAAACCAGTACTATATGTTTGCAATGTTGATGAAGGATCAGTTGTAAATGGCAATGAACATGTAGCAGCTGTCAAGAATGCTATCAAAGGTGAAAACGCAGAAATTTTAATTATTGCTGCTGCCATTGAAGCAGACATATCACAATTGGAAAGTTTCGAAGACAGAAAAGCATTTCTTGATGATCTGGGATTAGCAGAGTCAGGAGTTGCGAAATTGATTAAAACTGCTTATCAATTATTAAAGCTTCAAACTTATTTTACCGCAGGTGAAAAAGAAGTTCGTGCATGGACAATTCACGAGGGTATGACAGCGCCACAAGCGGCTAGTGTCATTCATACGGACTTCGAAAAAGGATTTATCCGTGCAGAGGTAATTCACTATGATGATTTCTTAAAGTATGGATCTGAATCAGGATGCCGCGATGCAGGTAAATTAGCAGTAGAAGGAAAAGAATACATCGTACAGGATGGCGACTTAATGCATTTCAGATTTAATGTATAAACGATTATATTTAACCTTATAAATTAAGCTCACTATGGGACGCGCATTTGAAAAAAGGAAACATAAAATATTTGCAAACAATGCAAAAAACGCAAGAGCATTTACTCGAATAGGAAAAGAGATTGCGATTGCAGTGAAATTAGGCGGATCGAGTCCTGATGGAAACCCACGATTAAGAATGGTTATGCAAAATGCGAAATCGTTAAACATGCCAAAGGATCGTGTGGAAGCAGCTATTCATCGCGCTGCAGCGAAAGATGCTAAAGCAATGGACGAAGTAATCTTTGAAGGATACGGTCCGCATGGTGTTGCTGTATTAGTTGAAACCGCAACTGATAATAACACACGAACTGTTGCGAATATAAGAATGTATTTTAATCGTGCAGAAGGCTCTTTAGGCAAAACAGGTTCACTGGATTTTATTTTTAACCGCAAAGGAATTTTCACTATTGAAAAAGGAACACGCACATTAGAAGATTTAGAATTAGAATTAATAGACTTTGGTGCAGAAGAATTTGAATCGGATGAAAACGAAGTAGCAGTTTACACTTCCTTCTCTGATTTTGGTCCGATGCAAAAAGCATTAGAAGAAAAAGGAATTACTATTATTAGTGCTGAACTAGATCGTTTCCCTGCAACCTATGCTGATATAAATGATGCACAGCGTGCTGAAGTGATGAAGATGATTGAAAAGATTGAAGAAGATGAAGATGTGCAGAATGTATTTCACAACATGCGCGAAGAAGAATAATCAAAAAAATATCAAGTAAAAAGAAACGCCCAGAGTTTACCTCCGGGCGTTTCTTTTTAAATTAACAAGTGGATTATAAGAAATTTAGTCGCGACATAAACACGTCTTTGTATGACTTTCCAATTGGAATAGTTTTATCTCCGATTAACACAGAATTTTCATCTAACACTGTGATTTTTTCTAAAGGAATAATGTATGAACGATGTACGCGCAAGAATTTAGAAGAAGGTAATTTCATCTCGACATCTTTCATTGTTGAGTGAATGATGAACTGATCTGTATTGGTTTGTATAATTACATAATTATCCATTGCTTGAATCCATTGAACATTATCTAAATACACTTTAACCAACATTGAACCTTTCTTAACAAAGAAGGAATTTTGCACTACCTGATTATCCATTACTGTAGATGGAGAAGTCTGATTTGCAGCAAGAGTAGTAGTATCAGTTGCATCAGTTACCACTACTGCGGCTCCTAAAAAATTATCTTTTTCATCACGCACAGCAGAAGCAGTGATATTGCAAAGAATATTACTATTATCTTTTTTAATAATCACATATGCATTCGACAATGTAAAAACATTATCACGAATAAGAGTGCTTTTTAAATCATCTTTTGTTATTGCTACGCCACCCTCTTTTTCAATTCCAATTAATGAGTAAATATCAAGACCCACTGAATCCATTCCACTTAATCCGCCACATATAGAAAGTGCTTTATCATTAATATAATTCAAACGCAAGTTCTGATCAGTAACAAACACAGCATTTTCAATTTTACCTAATGCGTTTGAAAGACGTTGCTCCGACATTCTCAATTCACGATCTTTCGAAAACTTAAAGAGCGCCATTTCAACTGTTGTTTTTAAATCACCTTCATTGAAAGGCTTAACCAGGTAACCATATGGCTCCGTTACTTTAGCTCTGTCAATTGTATCCTGATCAACAAATGATGTAAGGAATATTACAGGAATATCATATCTGTCTTTAATATGTTCTGCGATATGAACTCCGTCTTGCTCTCCTTTTAATTTCACATCTAAAAACACAAGGTCCGGCTCAATCTCTTCCAATTTTTCAAATGCACTTGCAGCAGAAGATGCCGTTGCGGGTACTTCATAACCTAACTTTTCGAGAGTTCGTTGAATATCTTTTGCAACGATACTTTCATCTTCAACAACGAGAATTCTAGTTTTGCTCATAAATTACAATTAGCTTATTTTTTTAAAATTTAATTTATAGGTTACGCCGTTATTTGGCGAAGTTAATAATTCCATTTTACCATCCAACTGATCCGACAATGCCTGTATTAATTGAAACCCTAAAGAATCGGCATTTTCGAGTTTAAAATCGGCAGGCATACCAATGCCATTATCACTAATTTCAAGATAATATAACCCCTCTGAAACATTCTTTAATTTAATTTCTATTAATCCTTTTCCATCACTAGTAAATGCATGCTTAAAAGCATTCGAAACAATTTCATTTATTATTAGTCCGCACGGTACAGCTGTATCAATATCTAACTGTACATTATCCACATTAAAATCTACAATTATATTAGCGTGACTAATTTTAAAAGATCCATATAAATGCTCGATTAATTTTCGGGTGTACTCATCAAAATCAATTTTTGATATTCCATCTGATTGATAGAAGCGCTCATGAATAAGAGCCATACTTTTTATTCGATCTTGCCCTTCTTTCAAAGCTTGAAATGCTTTATCATCATCAATGTAACTAGTCTGCAAATTGAATAAGCTAATTATTATTTGCAAGTTGTTTTTTACCCGATGATGGATTTCTCTTAGCAACAAGCCCTTTTCTTCTAAAGCAGATTTTATCTGCTCCTCCATTTTTTTCCTTAAAGTAATATCTGTATCTATAATTACGATATTCTTCAGCTCACCAAGCTCATTAAAAACAGGTGTTAAAGTTGAGGACATCCATAAGTGCTTGCCTGATTTGCTGAACACTTCCGATTCATAAACAATTGATTTTTTCTCTTTAATAATATCATTAATAAAAACCGGGATATCCTTATTAGAAGATACGTTTGTTAGCGATTTGCCTTTTATTTGTTGGTATTCTAAAAGTGTGTAACCTGTCAACTTTACAAATCCGGCATTTACCCATTCCAATTGCTGTTCAGCATCGAAAATCAATATGGAATTATCCGTTTCCGATGCTACTAGTGACAATTTCTCCAATTCAATATTTTTAATTTGAAGCTCTTTCGTACGATCTTCTACCTTTCCTTCTAATATTTCCTTTGCAACACGCAACGACCGAGTTCTATATCGATAACTAAAAACTATGATTGCAGTAGATGAGATAACATAAAAAATATAAGCCCAGATGGTCTTATAGTATGGAGCTTTTATTTCAAAAGCAAATGTTACTGGCATCGTATAATCGTAACCGTTAGCAGTAGCCTGCACTTTAAAAATATATTTGCCGGGTGCTATGTTTGAGTAATTAGCAAAATTAGATTTTGTAAGTGGCGACCAATGATCATCGAAACCCTCTAGAAAATATCTATAACGCAACTCTTCCGGTGCAGTTAAAAACACACCTGTACAAACAAAATTTAAATTGTTTTCATTAAAGTTTAAAACCAAATCGATTGGCAAGCCTGTATGAGAATTAATACTAAACTTCTTTTTCAGCCAATCAACGTCTTCGAAAAACAACTGAACTTTTGTTAGCGAAAGAGATGGTAAATACGTTTTAATAAATCCTATTGAAGCATTAAATTTAACAGCTCCGTTGACCGATCCCAACCAAATATTACCAATATTATCTTGTGCTGCGGCATTTGTTTCAACCCCATTATAGCCGTTACTTTTATTTAAATGATTGAGTGAAATCTTTTGGTTTTTCAAGTAAAACTCCCAGTCAAGTCGATCAATTCCTGAAGTAGTACCAATCCATAAATAATTCTTTTTATCAAACAAGGTAAAAAGGACTTTGTCACTGGACAATCCTGAATTTGCATCAATCAAATTTGTTTTAAGATTAGCTGATTTAGCATTATTAAAAACAACAAGACCTAAGTCGTAACCTCCAATTATAATCGAACCTTTATTATCACTTGTTATTGTTGTTACGGGTGTTTTTTTCAAATCGAAAAGATCATTAAATGAAATTGCATGATCATTATTTAATTGAAAGGCCCCCTTCATTGTGCCGACCCATATTACATGGTTTTCGTCTTCGTAAATTGATCTTACATTTTCATTTGAAAGCCCATTTCGGGAATTGATTAATGATAATTGTCGCCCAGCATATTTATACAATCCTTTATCAGTCCCTAAATAAAGAACACCATTACTTGCCTTTTTAATTGCGTAAATGATAGTATTCTGAATCTGATTTAAAGGATAATTTAATTTATTTGCATAAACATCATATAAAACGGGACCATTTGTAGTACCTAACCAAACTGAGTTGTCATTTTCTTTTTCTATTGACCAAACACTATTCCCACTTAAAACAGCACCTACTACTTTATTATCTTTAATAATATTAAGTCCGCCAGCAAGCGTCCCTAAGAAAATCTGATTAGTATTTTTCTCAAAATAAACAGATAATATATTATTGCCCCCCAACCCATCCTCTACATTATAAGTCACAAATCGATTATTATCATACTTAAAAACTCCAGACCATGTACCGACCCAAAAGTTGCCTTCCTTGTCATTTAAAACAGAGGTAATAATTTTACTATTAATCTCTTCGCCCAGTGAAACGGTCTCAAACGAGTTCCCATTCATTTTCACCAAGCCTCCACCGTAAGTGCCAATCCACAGCACATTATCCTTATCAAACAATAAAGATTCAACCCTATCACTAGGCAATCCATTATTAGAATTGTAATTAGTGAAGTAGTTATCTTTTAGAATAGACAATCCATCGTATGTACCAAAACAAATCTCATTATTATTTGATTGAGCTATGCAGTAAACGATATTACTTTTAAAGCCTGCGACACCTGACGAATAATTAATAAACTTGCCATTAAAAAAAACGGAAACCCCATTAGCAGTGGCTATCCATACCTTGCCTTCCTTGTCCTTCATTACATCAAAAATGATATTACTGGGCAATCCATTTTTTACAGAGTAGTTGATGAATTTTTCACCATCAAAATGCGAAAGGCCATCATTTGAACCTATCCATATCCCATTCTCCCCATCTCCCTTAACTACATTTATTATATCATTGGGCAAGCCGTTATCAGAATTAAAAATGGATAAGCTAGTGCCAGAAAATTTGAACAATCCTTTTCTAATTGACCCAAACCATAAATTCCCTTTATTATCTTGATAAATTGATTTGATTGGAATATTGGCAAGATCTGCCCAATTATTCATTGTTGAAAATGATTTCCCATCAAATGTTACAACACCCGACATAGTTGCAATCCAAATTAACCCATTACGATCTTGAATAATATCATTAATTTGGTTACCTGGCAAACCATTGCTTTGATTATAATTAATCAAACTAGTCCTTTGTGCATAAGGTACTGAATAGCAAAAAAACAAAATTAAAAAGAGACTATAAAATTTATACATTGGATGCATTTGTTCGATGATATAAAAATATAGTTTCAAACCATTACATAATTTTATTTTTTTACCTATAAAACTCCTTTATCAACACTAAAGATGTGAATAAAGACAAAAAACATACTTTTTTATTTTGCATCTAAACTTTGGATTCCGTAAGTTTGTTTTCTTATTAATTACACCCTAAAAAATTAATCCTATGAAAAAATCATTTACTTTTAATTGCATTGTTGCATTGCTTTTACTTTTTGTAACCAATGCCAATGCCCAAAATGCAAGCGTTTCAATTTCACCAGCAGGACCTACTGTTTGTGAAGGCACTACATTATCAGCCAATACAAATGGCTTGACTGGCCAATTTTCTTACTTATGGTCTACAGGAGAAACTACACCAACAATTATTGTGAATAATTCAGGATCTTACCGTGTAAGAGTAACAGGCCAAACTTTATACAACGGAGTTAGAACTGTTTCAAGCGCATTAGTTCCTTACACTGTTATCGTTTCTCCAATTCCACAGATTTCTGTGAAAGGAAACACTAATTTATGTCCTGGAGACTCAGTGAAACTTGTTGCTAAAGGAAGAAGGCCTTATTACTCTTATTCTTGGAGCAATGGCTCTACATTACCTTACACTTATGCCAATCAATCAGGAACGTATGTGTTAACTACGTCAACAAATGCAGGTGGATGTAATTATTCAGCTACAGCTACAGTTGACATTAATGTTTACGATATTGGATATCAGCCTGCTGTTAATGCTTTATCATCATTAACAGTATGCAAACCAGGATTTGTAGATTTAAGTGCTGATCCAGGATTTTCAAGTTACGAGTGGAACTGGTTTGATGGAACAACTTCGGGTGGATCTTCAACCAATCAATCAGTATCAATTTTAATGGACGGTAGCGCTGGCGGAACTATTTTAGACACATCAACTGTTTATCTTACCGTTCAGTTAAACGGATCATGCTCATTTACATCAGCAGGTACGGTGACTCGTTCAATCCGCCAAGTTGAATTAAGATCTCAGGATTGCGGAATATTTAACTTTAATAGCACTGACAGTATTAAATGTGGAGTTGTTTTACCTTACTTAACAACGCCTCAATATGAATTTGAATTTGAAGAAACAGCACATCCAGGAATTACTTGGACATACATTTCAAATACTCAATGGTGTCGGTTTGCTGACGTAACACCTGCATTACAAGTTTCTAAGTTCTACAATGTTCGTGTGCGTCCAGTATTAGATGGTGTTGGATATTGCTATGGCAATACATGTCAAATAGGAATTGCTACACTTCGTCCAAACCATACAACGCTATCATATGCTGAGCGTGCTGATGGAACTGTAATTGATGCACAAATTTATCCAAACCCTTCTAGCACGGAGTTTAATCTAGTATTAAATAATGTCCTAGAAAACACACCTGGCTTTGTAACTGTATCAGATTTAAGCGGAAGAACAATTGACAGATTCAATTTTGATGGTGGTCAAAACACAATTCAATTTGGTAAAAACTTAATGAATGGTTTATATATGATAACTGTTGAACAGGGGTCTTTCAAAAATGTAACACGCGTATTAAAAACTAATTAATTAATAATTAATAGCACTGAAAAAAGGGGCTGAAAACAGCCTCTTTTTTGCTTTTAAAAAGCTGGCACTTGTTAACAAGAACGTATTAATAAAAACAGCTTGCAACCTTAAATGACTTGCTTGATAAAAAATAATTAAGCATAGTTTTGTTCTAATATATATTCATTTAAACCGTTAATCACAAAAACTAAAATTTACTTTTATGAAAATTAAAAACTTAATGCTTTCCTGCCTAGTTACACTGTCGTTTGGAGCTTTTGCTCAAAATGCAAGTGTTACCATGTCGCCTGCAGGACCTACCATTTGTGAAGGATCTACGCTGTCGGCTGTTACATCAGGAATGACAGGACCATTTTCTTATACTTGGTCAACTGGAGAAACAACTCCAACAATTGTAGCAAATGCAAGTGGGCTTTACCGCGTTAGAGTAACTGGACAAACCCTATATAACGGCATTCGTCAGGTTTCAAGTGCCTTGTTACCTTATACGGTAGTTGTTGACCCACAGCCTTCGATTTCTGTTCGAGGAGATATTAACGTTTGCCCAGGGGATTCAGTCAAATTAGTTGGCAAATTTAGGAGA
>CANFIN010000032.1 GCA_947447155.1 Bacteroidota bacterium
GATAATTTAAGATGGCATTCTCGTTATTATTTTCATGGACATTCTGTTGGAGGAACGAATCCATCTTTACTTGAAGCAATGTCTTCAGGAGCTTTTATAATGGCCCATAACAACTTGTTTAACCGCGATGTTTTAGGCGAAAATGCTTTTTACTTTGATAATAGTCAGGATGTGACCAATATTATTGATGGAAAAACTGAAGTAGAGTCAAAACGTACTACTTTTATACAAAACAATAAAGTAAAAATTGACCAGGAATATAACTGGCAAAAAATTGCTGATGAATATGAGACCATGTTCAAGCAGTGTTTAAATGAAAAAAGAAAATAATTTTTAAAACAATCATATTATGTCATTCACACTACCAACACTTAATTACAATTTAGATGCTTTAGAGCCTCATATCGACGCACGCACAATGGAAATCCACCATGGAAAACACCATCAGGCGTATGTAACAAATCTTAACAATGCTATAGCTGGAACGGATGCAGAAAATGCAAGCATCGAAGATATCTGCAAAAACATCAGCAAATATCCAATGCCTGTTCGTAACAACGGTGGCGGACATTATAACCACTCCATGTTCTGGACGATTATATCACCTAACGGTGGTGGACAACCGAAAGGAACATTAGCAGAAGCTATCAACAAAACATTTGGCAACTTCGAAGACTTCAAAACGAAATTCAATGCTGCAGCTACAACACGTTTTGGCTCTGGTTGGGCTTGGTTAATTAAAAATGCAAATGGCGATTTAGAAATTTGCAGCACACCAAATCAAGATAATCCTTTAATGGATGTTGCTGATGTAAAAGGCTTCCCTATTATTGGTTTAGATGTATGGGAGCACGCCTACTATTTACATTATCAAAACCGTCGCCCCGACTACATCAACGCATGGTGGAACGTAGTAAACTGGGATGAAGCAGAGAAGAGATTTGGAATGTAATTGAAAATTAAATGAGCGGCTAACAAGCCGCTCTTCTTTTTTATTGTCGGATAAAACGAATATTTATCCTTTCTTTCGTTCCCTCATTTTCGAGAATACAATTATAAATTCCACATTTATAATTTGAGATATTAAAGTTATAGCTATATACTTCTTTATCAATAAAAATAGATTGCTTAAAAAGCTCCTTACCATTCAAGTCGTTAATATAAACAGTGTACTTTCCCGTTTGAACAGTTTCGATATTCAATGCACAAGGGCCTGTAGAAGGATTAGGATAAGCCATAACAACACACGTTTTATTTTTACGGTTTATGGCAATAGTAGAGCTCTTGCTAGCTATTCCATCGAAATCTGTTTGAGATAATCGATAATACGTAATTCCATTGGATGTGTGATTATCCTGCATGGAATAATTTTGCTGTACACTACTATTGCCAGCACCTTTAATGGTACCAATAATTTCAAAAGAAATTCCGTCAAACGATTTTTCTATTGTGAAAAAATCATTGTCTTTTTCTGAAGCAGTAATCCATTCAAGTAAATTAAAAGTTTCATGTGGAGTTCCAGTAAATGATAAAAGCTCAACTGGTAAAGGAGCAGAGGTTTGTCCAATAGCAAACATCCCAAATCCGCTCATCAATGATCTTGCTGCCAAAGCTCCGTTACTTGATGTAACGCAAACGCCATCTAACCCCCACGTAGTACCGCCATTTGCTGATGAAACTATCGTTGTTCCTGGATTATTCCCAGCATTCGTCTGCCCTGTTGATGCAATGGTCATATTGTAATTTCCGGTTACATTAGCCGGAGTTGAAATAAGTGTCCAGTATCCGGAGTTAAACATCTGCAATAATCCATAGTTTGCTCCTCCGCAATCATTCGAGGCCGGGCCCATTGGTACAGTAGACCATGAATTAAATCTAGCCCTTATAGAATTTACATTGGTAGCATTGATATTTGAAACAGAAACAAGTTCATATCCCACACCTACTTTCCCTATAGGAAATGTATAGCTAGAAGTTGAACCATCCATATATCTTACTAATTCACCATCAATATAACTACTCGCATTTCCTCCGCACAATCCTGTTGAATATTCATTTTGCAAATACACTTTATTTAACCCTGTAGCTATAATTCCACTCGTTAAATGTAATGAGCCCATCTCATCAACAACTAAGTCGGTTTGTAATGTAACAATACCTCCTGTCTTATTAGTAATTACATTTTGTTGTTTAAGTAAGAATGTTCCTTGATTATAAATTTGATTATTACTTCCATTAAATTCAAGTACTGAATTAACTGGAATAACTAAAGTAGAGCTTGGATTAGAAAAGTTGCCTTCCAATTTTATTTTTTTACCATTCATAGTGGTAGTGGAGAGCGCTGAATTGATTGTTAGATTTCCACTTATATCAGCATCTTGCAAAAAAGATAAAGTTCCTCCTGTTTTAGCAACTGTAAAATTTCCAAATTTATTACTTCCAGTCATATTACCATCAATAGTTTGATCTGCAGAATTTTGAAATTGAATGGTACAGGTAGATGGCATATTCAATAATCCATTATTTACATAACTTCCACAAATATTAAGTGTACAATTTTGTCCGAATGTTAATGTGGCACCAGCTTGAATTGTTAAATTACGAACACTAATCGTTGTATTATCCGGAATAACGGGTTGTGCAGATGGGCCGCCATAAATTAACACATCACGGCTACAATCTGGGATATTACATCCGCCCCAATTATTTGAATTATTCCAGTTGGTACCAGCAGAACCTGACCAAGTAAGATTATTACTCTGATTAAAATTAATTGGACTCGATCCGAAACTGATTGAATAACCAACAAACGTAGTTAGACTATAATTACTCACAAATAATAAATACTGACGATTACCTGAAGTAGGTAAAATATTTGACCATCCGTCTAACGTTCCCGAAGTACCGTCGCAGGTTTCTGTTCCGGCTAATGACAAACCTGTTGGACCAGTACCTCCCCAATAGCTACAACGAACAGGAGACAATGAACCCGATGATATGGAGGAGCATCCATTTGGTAATCCAGTAACATCATACAAAGCCCAGTCGTAATCTACAGCAGAATTTGGTGTTAATGTAAATTCAATATTTCCTGTTGCATTTGTTGCAAATGAATACCAAACAGCGTTTCTTTCTCCTACTACAATACAAGATCCTGTTGAACAACCATTGGTATTGCCGGGATAATCACAAAAATTTCCACTTCCTAAAAATCCAGGATTACCCACCGACATACTTGCACTACAAACAGATAATGAAGTGGAACAATCTTGACCTGGCACTGCCGGCCAATTTGTGTTTCCATCAATTATAGTTATTGTAAAATCACCCACTAAACCATTGTAACCATCCACACGAATATAATATTTTACACCTGCTGTTAAGCCTGTTAAAAGTAGCTGCGACCATTGTTGCGTATTTCCGCACAAGGTTGCGTCATCACTACAGCCAATTGAAACTAAATTAGAACAGCTCCCTGAGAAAGCTTGTATTTGAGTATTAATTAATGTTCCTAATCCTGTTCTTATGCTAAGCTTACCACTTGCTGGTGCAACGGCAGAATACCATACCGTATTCAGCTGTCCGGTTCCATTTGTCCAGCAAGATGGTGCCGAAGGTTCATTGGATCCTCCAGAACAACTATTTGTCCCTGTTGTTGGAACACCTAAAATTATTGATGTTGCATTACAAGGTTCATCATTTGTTGGAACACCAAATGCACCACCAGGATTTACTATACAGATTTTAAATGTTCCCGTTTTATCATTACCACTTTCCCAAAAACGAATTAGTATAGTATCACTAGGGGTTAAGCAAGTAAGTGTAGCAGTAGGCATCAAGCCTGTTGAACCTCCACCACCATCAAAACAATTGATTAATGTTAATGAACCACAAGATCCGCTATAAACTGCCATTGCTCCATCTGCTATAGCACCAGTATCTGTACTGATTGTAAGTGCTCCAGAGGAGGGCACTACTGTTTTAAACCAAACATCCCCACCTAAATAACTTCCACAACTTGGTGCAGTTATTCCTGAACTTGATGTTGCCAATACATTAGTATAGGATGCATAGGAGCAAGAAGAATTTGCGGTAACTAACGTTGCCCCACATGGTTCGTCGTTAGCTGGTGGATCCCCACACATTACGCATATAGAACCATTCATGTTTAAAGATGCACTTCCACTCATACGGCCTACTCGAATATAATAAGTTGTACCTACTATAGTGGGGAATGTGACTTCTTCAATACCAGAATTTGTAATATTATTTGCACAAGTTATATAGGTTAACGAAGCACATGTTCCGCTATAAATCCAAATGGCAGCATCACGATTGGAATTTTGATAGCTGACAGTTGTTGATGTAGCAGTTGCAGTAAATTTTGCCCAGGCATCATCCACAATTCCATTTCCACCACATGTGCTGGGAGCACTTGCTGACTTTGATAAAGTTCCTGGCAAATCGAATGTAGTATAGTTACACGATGTACCCGGTGTTATTGTTGTTGCTGTACTACATTCATCTTGTGCGGATGCGGTATAATAAAAAGCCAGTAGTGCAATTACAATAAGATTAAACTTTAATCGATTCATGGCAATAGTTATTGTAGAGCTTTATAGCGTATTCTTAAAAATTTGTTACACATATCCTACATAAAAGAAAAAGAGCGCGTTTTATAGCGCTCAATCTAATAATCCAAATTTTAATATGTCTACTTTATAATTCTGATTTTGATTTTTTGTTGATTCACGATATCAGTAATATAGCAATCATAATCGCCAGCATTTAATTGTGTCAAATTAAGTGTATGATTGGTTTCATTGTCATCTACCTTAATTTTTTCTGTGTACACTTCTTTACCGGTCATATTAACAATATTTAAATCATAAACACCAAAGTTTTCAGTGATAATATTTAACTGATACATTCCATCTTTTGCATTTTCTACGGGATCAATTTGAAAGTAACTTGAGAAATGACGACGAACTGCAATTGCTTTACTACGTTTGAAAGTGCCATCAAAATCAGTTCTTGATAATCGATAGTAACTAACCCCGCGTAGTGGATTTAAATCCTTATACAAATATGTGCGTTGCACATTACTTGTGCCTGTTCCTTTTATTGCAGTGATTGGCTTAAAGTCAACTCCATTTGATGAACGCTCTAAGGTAAAATAGTCGTTGTTTTTTTCTGATAAAGTTGTCCAGTCAATTAAATTATAATCATCTCTTTCAGAGGCAGTAAGTGATAATAATTCAATTACCATAAAAGTTCCTTCGTCTTGCTCTGCACCATTAACTGCAGTCGAATTAATTGACAAATCATCTCCAGCTTCAAGATAAGCAATTGAATTAGCTGCCCAATTTGATTGTGCAAATGCACTTGAAATGATTAATGTTGTTGCGATAACAACTCCTGTAAATACCTTTTTCATAATTAATCTTTTTAAGGACTCGGCTCCTTATATCGATTAAAAAATAAAAAGGTTACAATTACTTCAAAAAAAAGGGCCTTTAATGGCCCTTATCAATTATAAACTTAAACTGTCATTATTTCTTTTTCTTTCCCTTCAAGATGCTTATCGATTTTAACGATACAAGAATCGATTAGCTTTTGAATTTTATCTTCAGCATCCTTAGCCATATCTTCAGGTAAACCATTTTTCTGAGCCTTCTTCACATTATCGTTAGCATCTTTTCTAAATGTACGAATCCCCACCTTTGCATGTTCTCCTTCTGCCTTTGCCTTCTTCACTAACTCTTTACGGCGCTCTTCTGTTTGAGGAGGGATGCTAATGCGAATCATAGTACCATCATTCTGTGGAGCAAATCCTAAATTAGCATCAATAATTGATTTTTCTATAGGCTTAATCATTGCTTTTTCCCATGGTTGAACAATCAATGTTCTTGCATCTGGCGTATTTACACTGGCAACCTGATTCATTGGAGTTGGTGTACCGTAATAATCTACATATAATCCATCCAACATTGAGGGACTGGCTTTACCCGCTCTTACTTTTTGTAATTCAGTTTCAAGATGAGCGATTGCTTTGTTCAACTGATCTTGTAACAGATCTAGTATTTTTTTTACTTCTTCCATCGTATATTTTATTCTATGATTAAATTTCTACTAAGGTACCAACTTCAACGCCTTCTACAAGCGATTGTAAATTACCGGGCTTATTCATATCAAACACAATAATCGGCAATTTATTTTCTTGGCAAAGTGTGAAAGCGGTCATATCCATTACCTGAAGATTTTTTTCATACACTTCGGTAAAGGTTACTCTACTATATCGTGTGGCTGTTTTATCCTTTTCCGGATCTGCGGTATAAATACCATCTACGCGTGTTCCTTTTAAAATCACATCGGCTTCAATTTCAATTGCGCGTAAAGAGGCTGCTGTATCGGTAGTAAAATATGGATTCCCTGTTCCTGCGCCAAAAATTACCACTCTTCCCTTTTCCAAATGTCTTACAGCTCTTCTTCTTATGAAAGGCTCGCAAATAGCTTCCATTTTTATTGCTGATTGTAATCGCGTCATTACTCCTTGCGTTTCCAATGCACTTTGCAAGGCCATTGAATTAATTACTGTAGCAAGCATTCCCATATAATCACCTTGCACACGATCCATACCACCTTCGGCTGCTTGTAGCCCCCTGAAAATATTTCCTCCACCAATTACTATTGCCACTTCAACACCCATATCCACAATGGTTTTTATATCATTAGCATATTGCGTAAGACGATTATTGTCAATTCCAAACTGTTTATCGCCCATTAAGGCTTCGCCGCTTAGTTTAAGTAATATTCTTTTGTATTTCATGGTAGCACAAAATTATTAATTTAATCATATCATAGCAGTCTTGTTCCAATTAATTATTCCATCAAAATACTAAAGCATGTTATTTGATCAATTATTACTATTCCACAAATCTTGAAATTTATTCGCTTCTTGTATGTTGTTCAGTTTGCGATAAGCATTCGCCATATTTAGATAAATCTTCTGGTTACCTATTTGATTTTTTATTGCTAAACTTCCATAACGAATAACTTCTTGATTTTTATCTAAAAGGCTACACACCACCGTTAGATTAGTTAGCGTCATATTATTGATAGGTTCGGTCGCATAAGATTTACTAAAATAATAATAAGCGGAGTCTGGTTTCTGGATTGATACATAAAGAGCTGCAAGATTGTTTAATGCGAAAATGTTTTTATCATTAAATTTAATAGCCCTTCGATAATAAATAATCGCTTCTTGGTTTTGCGATTTTATAGAATTTATAAGCCCCATCTTATACCATGCATCTGAAAAAGCAGAATCAATTTGAACAGTTTTATTAAAATAATAAAGGGCGCTATCAACCAAACTATTTCTTGTTGTAGGAACCATTTCTTTTTCTGCTAGATTCATATATTCTGTTGCAAGTGCCACATTAGTTCTCGAACTATTTGGAGCAGACATTACTCCTGATTGAAATAGCGTTATATTGTCTTTCCATTCTGCAGCTCTTGACATAGTTGAATATAAAAAAACTATAATAATTGAAAGATAAAAATACATGATGTATTTATTTGCCTTAAATGGTGATTGCGTAATATCCTGTTTGGCCAGAGTAGAAAGCAACAAAACAAACAGAATAATTATTCCTAAAATAGGCATAAACAAAAATCGTTCACCAAAAGTAGTTCCATTCATAATAAATACATTGCAGGTAGGTGATAGCAAAGCAGCAAACCAAATAATGCTTAAAGCAATCATAGAATTACTTTTGGAATACTTCAAGAATACATACAAAAGGGCAACAATTACAAGCAAACTAACGCTAGGCATATACGAACTAAAGTTAACCACAGGAATCTGATTAAAAGAATAATCCCAGGAAAGCGAAAATGGCAAAACTGATTTTTTAAAATACATAAAAATAATTTCCAGTTTAGTAGCCCATATTTCATTAAACGTATTTGCTGCATATAATATATTTTCTCTTGCAGACGTTTCATACCCTTGAACAATGCCTTTGAGTGCAATAGATCGAAATAATAGAAATAAAACCGCCGATAAAAAAACAGGCCATGCTTTTTTCAAACTTGTAAAAAGTGTGTAATCAAAAACAAGCCACAGCAATACAGGAAAAATTGCCAGGTATGCAATTGTACTTTCCTTACTAAAAAGCGCAATCAAAAAGATTAGGAATGTATAGATTAAATCTTTTATATTCTCTGTATTAATCCAACGAATAAAAAAATTGATTGCTAACAAACTACACAATCCTGATAATAATTCATCCTGACTTTTGATATTTGATACTACTTCGGTATGAATTGGATGAAGCAAAAACAATAGGACAATCAGAAATGAATAATAGCTATTATACTTAGGCATTAATTTTTTTAATAGTTCATATAATTGAAAAGCAATTAAAGAATACAGAAACAGATTTACAAAATGAAATGCTTGTGGATTCATTCCAAAAATTGATTTCTCAATTATGTATAAGCTTACTGTTGCAGGTCGATATCCCATAAAATTAGACCCTTTAAAATGTTCGCTTATACCATGTAAAAAAGTATTGGGTATATTATAAATCCCGTTCTGCACAAGTGGATTTTTTACGATGTATAAATCATCGTCTAATACGAATCCAAAACGAATAGTTTGTCCATAAACAACAATGATAACTAACGCAAAAATGATTTTAAATAAAATACTCGACTCCTTATTTACCTTTTGTGTTTTGTCTTTTTGTTTTGACATAATAAAATAATTAAACGGTATTACTTTTCTGAAATTAATTGCTGTAAATCCATTGATAGCAAGAACTCCTATAATAATTAGTAAAGTAATATTAAAAAATCATGCATTGTTTATGTTCATTGGTGAATTATAAACACAGAAATATGAATTACATCTTCGCATGTTATATCCTCAAAAACTGAATTTATGCCAATAAAAAAGCCCTGAATATTAACTCAGGGCTTTTACAATTTTTAACTATTGGTAATTATCCGATCTGTACTCTTTTGAATACAGATACAGTAAGACCTTTTTCAATTCCGTCTAAATATTGACCAACTGATTTTTTATCTTCTTTAATGAAAGATTGATTTAATAACGTGCTTTCTTGATAGAACTTATTCAATTTACCAGCAGCAATTTTTTCAACCATTTCTTCTGGTTTACCTTCTGCACGAATTTGTTCTTTAGCAATTTCTAATTCTCTTTCAATCGTTGCAGAATCAACATCCGCCTTATCAATTGCAACTGGGCTCATTGCAGCAATTTGCATAGCTACATCCTTTCCAGCTGACTCAGGAGCTGAGGTACTTGATAAACCAACCATTGAAGCCAAACGATTTCCTGGGTGATTGTAAGCAATTACTTTAGGAGCTTCGATCATTTCATAACGAGAAAGTTCGATTTTCTCTCCGATTTTACCTACCATATCAAATACTTTATCATTAACAGTAGCACCATCAAATGGTAATGCTTTTAATGCTTCAGCATCAGATGGATTATTAGCTATAGCTACATCTAATATTCCTTGAGCAAAGTTTACGAAATCTTGGTTTTTAGCTACGAAATCAGTTTCACAAGAGATAGCTACTAAATAACCTTTAGTTCCTTCAGCATTTGTTTGAGCGATAATATATCCTTCTTTTGCCTCGCGATCTGCACGGTTAGCAGCTACTTTCTGACCTTTCTTACGAAGATAATCGATAGCTTTTTCGAAATCGCCTTCAGCTTCTGCTAAAGCTTTCTTACAGTCCATCATTCCTGCACCAGTGATTTGACGTAATTTATTTACATCAGCAGCGGTAATAGTTGTGGTTGACATGATTTTATATTTTTTTAGATTTTATTATTTATAGACAACGGGATGATATTCTCACCCCGCTATCAAATTTATATCAATTATTAATTACTTTTTAGGTGTGTTTTTACGAGAACGTAGCCCTGAACCTTTTTTCTTTTCACCACCTTCTGATGAATCTTCATCTGCACTTGCTACAACACGATCTCCTGCTTCTTCTTCATTAGCCGCATCGCGTTCACGCTCTTGTTCTTTATCCACTTTACGCTCTGATAAACCTTCTTCGATTGAACGAACCATGCAATTCAAAATTAATTCAATTGATTTTGAAGCATCATCATTAGCTGGAATTGGGAAATCAATTAAAGATGGATCACTATTAGTATCACAGATTGCAATAGTTGGGATTCCTAATTTTATTGCTTCGTCAACAGCGATATGTTCTTTAACTGTATCTACGATGAATAAAGCTGCTGGAAGTCTATTCAAATCAGCGATTGAACCAATCAACTTTTCCATCTTTGATTTCTGACGAGAAATCTGAAGGCGCTCTTTTTTAGAAACAACCGATAAAGTTCCATCGCTCATCATTTTATCTAAATTTGCCATCTTTTTAACCGACTTACGCTGAGTAGCAAAGTTTGTTAACATACCACCTGGCCAACGCTCAGTGATATAAGGCATATTTACTGATTTAGATGCATTAGCAACTATTTCTTTTGCTTGTTTTTTTGTTGCGACAAACAAGATTTTCTTGCCTGACTTTGCGATTTGTTTAACTGCTGCAGCTGCTTCTTCAAGCTTTGCATGAGTTTTATTTAAATCGATTATATGAATACCATTGCGCTCCATAAAGATGTATGCGCCCATTTTTGGATTCCATTTACGCTTCAAGTGTCCGAAGTGAACACCGGCATTTAGAAGTTCTTCTTGCGTTACGTTTATCATTACGCTGTTATATGCTGAGGTTTGAGGAATATTAACGTTTAGAGAATTGGAAGCGACGACGCGCTTTGCGTTGACCGTATTTCTTACGCTCAACCATACGAGGGTCACGAGTAAGTAATCCGTTAGATTTTAATGCAGGACGATATTCAGCATTGATTTTACACAATGCACGAGCAATAGCCATACGGATAGCTTCCGCTTGACCATTATATCCTCCTCCTCCAACATTGATAGTTACATCATATTGCTCTTTTGTGTTTGAAATGTCAAACGCTTGTTGAACCAATATTTGTAATGGCATTGTTGGGAAATATTCCTTGTAATCGCGGCTATTAACCGTGATGGCTCCGTTACCCGGCTTTACATATACGCGGGCTACTGCTGTTTTACGGCGACCAATTGTATGAGTGATTTCCATGTAGATTTATATCAATACTTAAGAGTTACTGCTTTAGGTTGCTGAGCTGCATGTGGATGCTCTTCACCTGCGTACAGGTAAAGGTTTCCTTTTACAGCATTTCCTAAACGATTTCTAGGAATCATTCCATAAATCGCTTTTTCAAGAACCATTGTAGGTTTAACTGCAATTAGTTTTGCAGGAGTAACTTTACGTTGCCCACCTGGATACCCAGTATGGCGAACATACTCCTTCATTGTCCACTTGCGACCAGTAAGACGAATCTTATCAGCGTTGATGATGATTACATTGTCTCCACAATCTACATGCGGTGTGTAATTCGGCCTGTGCTTTCCACGAAGAATCATTGCTGCCTGAGAAGCAAAACGACCTAATACTTGGTCTTTCGCATCTAGTACAACCCACTCCTTCGTAGCTGTCTTGGCGTTTGCCGAAATCGTTTTATAACTTAACGTATTCACGATGTTAATTTTTATTAATGTGATTTTCTAAGGGGTTGCAAAATTAGAAACATTTCTGACAATAACAAAACATATCAACATTTTTTTTGATATTTTAATCTATTGAAAAGTAGCATATTAAATAGTTCAATCAACCAAGGAATACGGTTTCTCATTTTTGGAATCATCCCGCATGTGGAAAATAGCGTAATTGAAGTTATTCACTTTTTAGTCCTTTTGAGAGATAAAATGGATTCGAAAACCTGGCGAAAAAAATAGCCGAATATTTATGCCTCAATATCAGATTTAGGACCCTTTAATGGCATTAATCCACCTTTCGGGAAACAGCAATCAACGATAATCCTAACTTAAAAAAAATAATTTTATCTATCCACTTTGCTATCGGCACCAACCGATTATAAAACTTCATATCCCCGCCAGCAATCACCCCTTTTCTTGAAAACAGTCCTCCATAAATCCAGGCTGCTATTCCCAAACTATTAAACCCCTTAACCGACTCTAATTTCAAAGGAGAAGATTTCATTAACTTTCCTAAATCGCCGAATCCATACCTTTTAAAATGAAACAGGTTGCGATCTATTTTATTATAAAGCAATGGATGAGCGGGAACCAGAATTATCAATTTACCGCCTGCACACAACAACTTACTCGCATTTTGAATCGCCAAAATGTCATCCTCGATATGCTCGATAACATTTAACGCAAAAACAGTTTTAAATTTTCCGAAATAGCTTTTATACTTTTCTTCAAAGTTCTCATCTACCAGATCAAGTTTTAATATATCCTGTTGTTGCTCTGAAAAGTTTTCTTTTAAAAATTCGATATATTCTAATCTTATATCTGTCATTACCAACGAATGACCATCTTCGAAACAGCATTTTGAAATATTTCCTATTCCACTTCCTATTTCTAAAACAGGTGATTCGATATAAGGAGCTATCTGACCATACATCCAACTATTAAACGCGTCTGCGTCCTTTATTGCCTGCAGCGTTTCAAGGCCCTCGGCATCATGCTCTTTAAATTGAAAATGCCGACTACTCATTAACCAAATAGGTTATATTTAATAATGCAATATATTGCGCGAAAACCATCCTTCCAATTAATCTTCTTCCCTTCTTCGTAAGTGCGACCATAATAGGAAATTCCTACTTCATAAATACGAATGTTAGGAATCTTAGCAATCTTAGCCGTAACCTCTGGCTCAAATCCAAAACGATTTTCTTTTAATTGAATTGATTGTATGGTTTCCCTTTTAAATACTTTATAGCATGTTTCCATGTCGGTTAAATTTAAATTGGATAACATGTTCGAAGTAAATGTCAGTATTTTATTTCCGATGGTGTGCCAGAAAAACAAAATACGATGGGGCTTACCTCCAATAAAGCGGGAGCCATAAACTACATCAGCAAAACCATCTAAAATTGGTTTTAATAAACTATTATACTCTGAAGGGTCGTACTCTAGATCGGCATCCTGAATAATTACATAATCGCCAGTTGCTTCTTTTATACCTCTGTGAAGAGCTGCGCCCTTCCCCATATTTCTTTCTTGATTGTATAATATAATGGGGAAATCTGCATTCGCCGCTTGATAGTTTCGAATTGACTCAATTGTTCCATCTGTTGAACAATCATTCACAATAATGATTTCCATTTTAAGATTGTTCAAGAGATTCACATCCTTAATTTTATCCAAGATCAGATGAATAGTTCTGGCTTCGTTATAAGCGGGGATTACTACGGATAAACCTTGTGACATAAATACATTTTTGTTTTCGCAAATTTAATAATTAAAAACTTAAAGCCTTTTCAATTGATTTAAGTTAGTTTTGCGTTCGATGAATCACCAAGAGTTGTTGATGCAATGAAAAAAATTCTATTCGTATTTATAGCTTTATGTTTAATTGGCTGGACATACTTTTATATTGAATACAGGAAATCGGCAGCAGTATTAGAACCTCATGAAGTAGATAAAAAATTTGTGTCGATTAAAGACAATCAATTTTATTTAGATGGTCAACCATTCTATCCTAAAGTAATCAACTTCGTTATATCACTAAGAGTAAATGATACTGCAATGTGGCCGGCTATATATGTTGGATATGGCCCTAATGGGCGCTTCCCGTATGAAGATAAAATTTCAAGTCTGAAAGATTTACAGGCTCACCTGGACTTAGTTAAAGACCTTGGCTATAATACAGTGCGCTTAGTTGGAATTGGCGAACCCGAAGTTCGTGATCGAATAACTGGCCGAATTAATTTTAAAGCCAGCTTTGGGGATAATCACAATTATTGTCTTTATTTTAATAACGACGATGACTATACTAAGTATTTAAATGCAATAGATGAATTAATGACAGCAGTTGAAAAAGCAGGATTAAAAGCAATACTAACTACTCGCGTTTTTAAAGAATCTCATGATACTGAAATAAATCTTGCTAAAATAACCAGTCATTTCAAAAATAATTCTTCTTTACTAGCTTATGATTTTTTTAATGAACCTCTCTACTTTGATTCATTAGAAAGAAAAAAAGAAGATGTCTATTATATTACTTTAAAATGGCAGAAAATAGCAAAACAAAACGATCCTAATCATTTAACAACTATAGGGCTGGCTAATCAAAGAGAATTGTTTGAATGGGATCCCAATTTGATGAATGTAGATTTCATTTCTTTTCACCCTTATGAATTTGAAAAAGACCAAGTAAGAAATGAAATGTATTGGTACTCTCGTTTTGTTAAAAAACCGTGGATTATTGGAGAAACGGGAATTCCGGCCGACAATGACTCTGTAAAGTACGAGGCACAGGTTGAATTTGCGAAAAAAACTATGTCACAAAATTATAATTGCGGTGGTATGGGATATTCGTGGTGGCAATTTAAAGATGTAGACTGGCAAATCTATCATCAGAATTATCTTGGTGTATTAAGCTGGACAGGCGAAACAAAAACAAGTAAAGGGGAAATTGTAAATGGCACACCTAAACCGGTGAATAAAGCAATCAACGATTTTGATGCGAAACAAAAAAAGGGCAAGTGCGATTGTTTATCAAACTATTACAATTTTAGTAACAATAATAAATACCGAGTAACTGGTAAGATGGTAAATGAAAATGATGAGCCAATAGAGGGCGGAGAAATATTAGCCTGGGATGAGTGGTGGATTAATCATCATGTGACAACTACAAAACAAGATGGTACGTTTGAACTATATAGCGAGTATTCCTTTTACCATTGGATGATTTCAGGTCCATTATACGAACGAATTCGTGGCGACTACAAACCTGATACTGCTTTTATAGGTAATGATGGCATTCCTACTTTAAGAATGGGAACAATAAAAATTAAAAAGCTTAATGTTTCTGCCGTTCAATAATACAAGGGTGTTTCAAAAACAAAAAACGATTGATTAGTTATTGTTTTATTTATGCTTCTTATTGTTCCTTCTTTTTCCAGCGATAAATAATTAGTGGTAAAGGTCTTTATCACAAAACTTCCATCAGGTTGTTTCAATAATCTAAAGCGTTCCCAATCGCCAACAACATCGCGATTAGCTACCATCAAACCATTATCATAAAATTCAGCGCATGCATATTTTCCATTAACAGCACGAAAAACAGAAGAGCTATCATCAATTTGCGCGTATTCAAACAAATCACCTTCGCTTTGATTTGAACCATCAGCTATTAATTTATCGCCATGGTCTTTATCAATTTTCAAATATTTGCCATTGGCACACTTTATTTTGACATAACTACGATGTAAAAAACGAGCCTTCTCTTCGCTAACCACAACCACTTCATTTATCGATTTATTATTAACGGATAGCCATGCCGTTAGTGAGTCTAATCCCTCTCCATTAAAAAACCCTTTGAATTTATTCGGATAGAGTCCTGTATATGCATTAACGCAGGGAACATTTAAATCCTGACAGGCAATCATTACATCTAAATGGTTGTATGGTTCTTGGCCAATTAAATTATAATGTTGGTATGCGATTGCCTTATTACCTATAACATACTTTTGGATTCGGTCTTTCGTTTCTTTTTCTCTTTGCTGAACTTCTTGTTTTTTATATTGACGCTCCCAGTAAGAAGTTGAATTATCAATTACAACTAGCAGTGGTAGTAACAACAGTATGTTTTTATACTTACTTTTCTCGAATACTTTTAATACAGCTACCATCAAGATTACAATCAAAATAATTTCGGCATTTATAATTCGGTTGATGGATCGCATGGAACCGAATCCAGGTAAATTGAAAAAGAATTTATAAAGTGTAAATCCATTTATGTTTAAAGTAAATACAACCAACAATAAAAGACTTAATAGAATGAATAATAGTTCTTTTTTATTTGTTGCTTTTCGATAGGCCAATGGGAATAAAAGAATTCCACAATATGCTATTAATCCTGGGAATAAAAATAGTTCCCACCAATTACCTCCTTGGTCTCGTATATGCCAGCTAAGAAATCTCCATACCGCTGATTCAGGAATTGCAGAAAAATAAGAGCGCCATGTTGGAATATAACTTATCACTTCATCAAAATTGCGATAGCCAAAACGACTGCTGATTTCCATATAAGGAATAAACATAGGCGTTAATAAAAGTATAGCAATTAAAATAGTGAACGAATGTTTGAATAAAATTTTCCCTTCTTTAATCCATTTGAATAGTTGTTTGTCGCGATAAACTATCAGGTAAGAAATAAAAACAAATAGCAATATGTAAACAATAAAAAATCCTAAATAAATACCACAGTAAAACTGGTAAACTATTCCAGCAGTGAATAAATAAAATGATTTTATATTTTTAGTATTTATCCAGTTCCAAAACCAGTAAATAATTAACGGAATCATAAACCGAGGAAAAACCTGTGCATGATTTATATGCGTTAAAATAAATATTGAAAATGCAAAAATGTATGCTCCTACTGCGGATAGTAAAGTAGATTCAGACCATTTTTTTAAAGCCCAATAAGCACAGATAAAATTTAAAACGAAGAGCGACAAAAACCATAATTGGAAAGAAGTTTCTCTATCGCATTTCATTACTCTGAATAATGAATATAATGGAACAGTTCCAAGTAAATTATCAGAATAGGCCATTGCATTTTTTTCGGGATACATAAAAGGAGCGTCCCAATAATTATTTACTTTGCCTGTCATAAAATTATATCCATGTTCGAGAATATAATTGTTAAAACGAGAGTCACCTTTATCACCAGGCATTACTGATAAATCGCGCTGCAAAATATCTAAAGGGAAAAGCCAGACTCCCACGACCAACAATACTAATGGCAAAAGGGAACTTACCTGTATTTCCTTTTTAAAATAATTCCTGATCTTAGAAATTAATGTCATCTATTACCTTTTTTTGCCTCGTCGTAATTTGGATAAGACAATTGTTCTTCAAATTTTTCAATTTTATCTAGCCTGCCAAATTGTTTAAAATATACCTTACTATTCATGGCATCGCTATGCAAAGAACCAAATTCAAATTGATAGGTTTGAAATACATTTAATACAATAAAAAATGTAACAATAATGGCTAACGAATATCTGTAGCGCTTTTGTTTAGTGAATACCTTTGATACAATGCATGCGATTGGAATTGCTAACATCGAATAAAGAGGAACCATCGATTTTTGTCCGAAGCTTCCACCATACCACCAGTTCCACCAGCTGAGGGTAATATAAACATATACTAGTGCTACAATAATCACTGACCATTTTAACTCAGGAACTCTTTTAATCATAAAATAAATTCCAGGAAAAATAAGCAACATTAGTGGAGTATAAATAAACCAGCCTTTTTTAAATCCAAAAAGACCATTCCAAAACATAGGCTTTAAGAAATAATAATGTTCGTAATTATCAGACGCGCCTAAATAACTTCCCAAGCTCATCTTCCAATAGTTGAATTGAGGAATCCATGAGGAAACAAAAAGAACTACAAAAATCATAAGTGTATATAAGGGGATTTTCTTAGCTCCGACATCTGTGATTTTTTTTACATCATATAAAATGAAATACAAAGCAAAAAGCATTAATGGTAAATGTATCAAAATCATTAATGATAAAGTTGCACTAATAATGATAATAGATTTTAATTTTCTATTCATATGCCATTTGGCTGTTGCGTAGGCAAAAAGTGCACTTAACGCAAACAAATAAACTTCTGGCAATGGCGCCGACTGCGAAGCATAGCAAAAAAGGTTTGTTCCTAGCCCAACAATTAAAAGTGTTATAGCTATTTCTCTTTCAGAAAAATTATAATGAAGTAGCAATTTCCGGAGATAAAGCAATCCAATAAAAAAATAAAACAGTGCACTAAGTAATAAAAAAAACTGATAGGGCTCTGAAAAACCTGTTAACGGATAATCGAATGAATTTGCCACCTGATGAGCTACCGCAAAAAATGGTGCATACATAATAGATAGTCCGTATGTTTTATCAAACGCTTTTTTTCCGCTATCGTATTGTTTAAGCCAAAACCAATACTGGCCTTCTGCATATTTATAATCGCTCTTTTCTACTTTAAGATCATCAAAAATAAATTTAGCTGGAAGGTACCCATAATAAGAATGGACATCAAACGAAATTACCTTTTCGTCATGTCGCCACTTTTTAAGATTCATATCAACCAGCAATGCACAAAGCGGGATGAGGAAAGTCAGAACAAGAGAAAATCTTCTTTTAAACAAATTAACCATTGCCTCAAAGATATTTATTTTCATTTTACCTAACAGTAAGGTGCCGTGTGATTATTCTTATTTAATTTAGCGAAAATTTTAATTCTATGAAGAAAGTACTTTATATAGCAAGTTTAACGATTTTGTGTCTAGGATGTGGTTCTAAAGAAGAGAAACAAATTTCGGTTTATAACAATGATTTTGAAGTAATGGGGAATTGGTCAACAAGAGACCAGTTAACAACTGAAGCAAGCCATAGCGGAACATTTTCAACATTTACAGACAGCGCATCCGTCTTTTCACAAACCATGGTTGCCTCTTGTAAGCAATTAAAAAACAAACTGCTTAAAAGTATAACTGCAAATGTTTGGGTTATGTCGAAATTACAAAATGCAAAAGGGAAGTTAGTTTTATCCATTGATAAAAATGATAAGAGCGTAGTTTGGCAAGGGAGTGATGTTCAGAACACAGTTAAGGTTCCAAACAAATGGGAGCTAGTTCAATTAAAAATCGATTTGAAAGAACCATTAACAGAAGATATGGTACTAAAGCTTTATGGATTAAACGAAGGTAAATCGAAAGTTTATTGGGATGATTTTTCGTTGACTTTTGAATAATCGATATTGGTATCGCTTATAACATATAGAGGTCTATTACGCACATTAGAGCTAATACGACTGATATATTCACCAATAATTCCAATGGTAATTAGCTGCACACCTCCAATAAATAATACGGAGATAATGATAGATGTCCAACCAGGAACATAATCTCTTGATATAAAGCGAGCATAGAGCGCATACATCGCAACGCAAAATGTAATTCCTGAAACAAGAAATCCTGCAATTGTTGCTATGCGCAACGGTAAATTTGAAAAGGAAGTAATTCCATCAAATGCTAGTCGTACCATCTTACGAATTGTATAGCCGGATTTTCCATCTGCTCTTTCATCACGATTATATGATACAGAAGCTTGATTAAACCCAACCCATGCAATTTGTCCTCGCAAGAACTTTTGTTGTTCTGGCATTTGTTTAAGCACCTCGATTACTTTGCGTGAGATAATTCTAAAATCGCCGGTATCAAGTGGAATATTGATAGAGGTAATTTTTGTTAAAATTCTATAAAAGAACTTTGCTGTTATAGTCTTAAATAATGTTTCTCCTTTGCGTGTATTTCTCTTTGCATACACTACATCAAATCCTTCTTTTGCTTTTGTATATAAATCGTTGATTATTTCTGGCGGATCTTGTAAGTCGGCATCTATTATCACAGCATAGTTACCTGCACAAATATCCAGGCCGGCAGAAACCGCAATCTGATGTCCGAAATTCCGACTCAAACTAATATACTTAACACGAGAATCTTGTTTTGCAAGCTGATGAATTAATTGAAAAGAATCATCTTTACTTCCATCATTTACAAATATAATTTCGAAATAATCACTGATAGCATTAGCTACCGAAATGCATCGGTTATAAATAGTACTAATGTTTTTCTCCTCGTTAAATACGGGAATTACAACCGATAGTTCAATCATATTTTAATCAATTACCATTTCTGGTATTTCTCCTTCCACAACTAATTTTCCTGCTGTTGCTTTTCGTATCTCCTCTACCGTTACACCAGGAGCTCTTTCAAGAAGAACGAATCCTTTTCCTGGAACAACTTCCAAAACGGCTAGTTCGGTTACAATTTTTTTGATACACTTTACACCTGTTAATGGCAGAGTACATTCAGGAAGTAGTTTAGATTCACCAGCTTTATTGACATGTTGCATAGCCACAATAATATTCTTTGCAGCTGCAACAAGATCCATTGCACCACCCATTCCTTTTACCATTTTACCTGGAATTTTCCAATTAGCAATATCTCCATTTTCACTTACTTCCATCGCTCCTAAAATTGTTAAATCGACTTTCCCAGCGCGAATCATTCCGAAGCTTAAAGCAGAGTCGAAATAAGCTGTGCCGGGTACTTCTGTAATTGTTTGCTTACCTGCGTTTATCAAGTCAGCATCTTCTTCTCCTTCAAAAGGA
>CANFIN010000033.1 GCA_947447155.1 Bacteroidota bacterium
AGCAGAAGTTGAAACTCTGTATTGTACTAAATAGCTTGAAGCACCTGTTACAGCTCCCCAGCTTACTGTAGCTGAAGTTGAAGTGATAGAGGAAGAAGCTAATGATGCTGGTGTTCCGCATGATGCAGCAGCAGTTGTAGTAAAGTTAGCTAATGTTGAAACTGTACCTAATGTACCAGAACAAGAAGAAGTAACCTGGAATTCGTATGCTTTTGAAACAGTTAACCCTGTTAATGCAGCTGAAGTTCCAGCTGTTGATACAGTTGTCCATGTTGCTGAACCAACCACACGATATTGTAATGAGTAAGCAGTTGCACCTGAAACCGCTGTCCAGCTAACTGTAGCAGTAGTTGAACCTACTGAAGAAGATGTTAAACCTGTAACAGTACCACAAGAAGTTGGAGGAGTGGGAGGTGTACATCCTAAAGAAGTTAATAATCCCGTACGAGATGTATTAATAGCTGCTGTCATACGAGCAGCTTGTCCTACAGAAAACATATACATACATGCATCGTCTGTATAATCCATGTAGTTCATTGTCATTTCTCCTGTTGTATTTCCTGAACATGTACCAACATGGTAAGGGAAAGTTGGGCAACCAAAGTTTGATGTTTGAGCTGTTGGAGTATCGTTAACTAAGTCGCTACCACAAGTAGCGTCACCCCAAATATGGCGTAAATTTAACCAGTGACCAACTTCGTGAGTAGCTGTTCTTCCTTTGTTATATGGAGCGGTTACATTACCAGTTCTACCGAAGGCAGAATATAAAATTACTACACCATCAGTTGCAGCAGCACCGCCAGGGAATTGAGCATAACCTAAAACTCCACCACTTAAATTAGCAGACCATAGGTTTAAGTATTGGGTAGAATTCCAAGCATCATCACCACCATTAGCAGTTCTCTTCACATTGTCGTTAGTAGAGAAAGAAGCGGTTGTTGTTGATTTACGAACGATTCCTGTAGTAGCATTACCACTAGGATCACGTTGAGCTAAACAGAATTGAATTTGACAATCTGTAGCCAATGATGCGAAAATTGAAGGTGTTAAAGAAGCATCTGCATTTAACTTACGAAAGTCCTCGTTTAAAACAGCTATCTGAGATTGAACCTGAGCATCAGAAATATTTTGTGCTGTTGTATTATAAACTACGTGAACTACAACTGGAATGGTAATAACTGCTCCAGTTCTGTGAGAAGGGTCAGATATCCACTGACTAGTAGCTTGCTCAATTTGTTGCATTCTTTGCTGTACAGCTGGATCCGCTGCGATTTGTTGTTGCAAATGATCCATACTTCCGCAGGTTCTTCCAGATTGTGAAAATCCAGTTGTTGATAGACTCATCATTAGTCCCAACAAAGCAATGTAGGTTTTTTTCATGTTTAAGTTATTAAGTTGTTTTATAATATAAAATAATTTTCCGAAAAAATCATTCCGATTGGTAACAGAAAAATCGGACGAAATCTTCAGAGACTTTTTAAAGCAGGAATTCAAATTTAAAAAATACCTTTTGGGTATACAAGCTTTATTTTATAAAAAACTAAAAAATAGCTTTAGAAATTAACAATTAATAGTTAACCAATATCGATTAACCTCTAAAAATTGAGTAATTAAACAAGAATTTCTTTGTTGATTTCTTTTTTACTCGATAAACTTATAACCAACGCCACGAACAGAGAAAAAGTGCTTGGGCTCGGATGGATCATTTTCAAATAATTTCCTAAAAGTAACAATGAAATTATCTATTGTTCTTGTGGATGGATAAACATCATACCCCCAAACAATTTCTAAAATTGATTCTCTTGAAACCACCTCATTTTTTCTATCAACCAAAAGTCGCAAAAGCGCGTTTTCTTTTTTTGTAAGATTAATCGATTTGTTTGCAGGAGAGACTACAACCATATTGTGAAAATCTATTTGAAATCCATCCAGAATGTATAGATTCATACTTTCCTTTGTTTCAGCATTTAAGGAAGATCTTTTCAATAATATTTGAACTCTTAAAAGCAGCTCCTCGAGATTAAAGGGTTTTGTTAAATAATCATCAGCCCCTAACTTTAATCCAGCAATTTTATCGGAGGAGCTGTTTTTTGCAGTTAAAAACAAAATAGGTATTTCCTTATTATCTAAGCGGATTGCTTCGCATACTTTAAACCCATCCATTTCAGGAAGCATAACATCTAAAATTATCAAGTCAAAACGCTCTTGTTTAAAAACCTTTAAAGCAGTTTTACCATCGCCAACGGCATTTACCTTATAGCTTTCAAGATCAAGGTTTAATTTGATAGTTTCTCGTAAACTAATTTCGTCTTCAACAAGGAGAATTCTTTTCATAATATAATAAATGCAGTGACAAATATACGCTTGGTAAAATAAAATACGTCACAAATCGAGAATACAATCGCAAGCTACCTAGACTTTATTTTACAAAAATGTGATATAGCATTTGAATTTTCTCATTCAGATAACTTTGGATAGGAAAAGTGAAATAAATAATTAAATTTGTTATCCCAAAACAAACAATTTCATTAAAAACCTTAAAAGTCAAATAAAACAAATGAAAAAACTATTACTCATTGCTGCCACAGCATTGCTAATGACGGGTTCAGCGTCTGCTCAGCGCAAAATGGCTAAAGTGCAAGGAAATACTCCATTGCATCGTTCTTGCGGAACCGGAATTTTACCTGATGATTATGAAAACTGGATGTCTGCAAAGATTCAAGAAGATGCCGTTAAAAATCAAGGAAGCAGAACAACAACTGTTTATAATTTACCAGTTGTGGTTCATGTAATTCATAATGGCAGCACTGTTGGTGCGAGCTATAATTTATCAAATGCGCAGATCTTATCTCAGATTGCAGTTTTAAATGAGGATTATAGAAAGTTAAATGCTGATACGAATTTAATTCCTTCAGTATTTTCAAATTTAGCCGCTGATTGCGAAATCAACTTTTGCTTAGCACAAACAGATCCTACTGGTCAACCAACAACTGGTATTGATCGTATCAACAGAACAACAAAAGGATGGACTGCACCTCCGTTCTCTCAAACTTATGTAGATGCTACAATTAAACCTAATTCAGTTTGGGATGTAAACAAATACTTAAATATTTGGGTATGTCCTCTCAGCGGTGGGTTATTAGGATACGCTACATTCCCTCCATCAAGTACAAATACTGGATTATCTTCTCCATTTGGCACTGTTAATACAGATGGTGTAGTAATTCAATATAATGCATTTGGACGCGTTGGAACGTTAGATCCTACTTATAACAAAGGTCGTTCTGCAACGCATGAAATCGGTCACTGGTTAGGATTACGCCATATATGGGGTGATGCTAATTGTGGTTCTGATTATTGTTTAGATACTCCAACTCAGCAGTCATCTAATTTTGGTTGCCCAACATTCCCTCATGTTACTTGCACTAATGGACCAAATGGTGATATGTTTATGAACTATATGGATTATACTGATGATCCATGTATGTTTATGTTTACACCAAACCAAAAAACAAGAATGGTTACTACCTTAACGCATACTCCTTTCCGCGTGAATTTAGCTGCATCTGATCGTTGTAATCCTCCTGTAGTTGCAGCTCCTGTTGCTGCTTTCTCATCTAACTCAACTTCAATTTCAGTTGGTGGCTCAATTAACTTCACAGATCAATCTACAAATGCTCCAACATCTTGGGCTTGGACCTTCGCTGGTGGAACACCTGCAACTTCAACTGCACAAAATCCAACAGGAATCGTTTATTCAGCTCCAGGAATTTATTCAGTATCTTTAACTGCTACTAATGCAACAGGAAGTAATACTATTACACAATCAACTTATATTACAGTTAATGCAGTAGCTACTGCTGGTTGCGATACCATTTCAAATTTTGATTTAGCTGTTATGACTCCTTCAATCAATGGTTCTGCTGGCTGGGGATACATATCAGGTCAAAATGATTATTTAGATGTTGCAAAAGCTGATGCTTACGCGGTAACAGGATCAAATTTAACTGTTGATGGTGCTTATATCGGATTCGGAATCGGTTCATCAAGTGGTACAGGTCAGACAGCAAGAGTAAAAGTATGGAGTGATGCTGCAGGATTACCTTCAACAATGTTGGGAAGCGCAACTATCTCTTATGATTCAATTTCTGCTTATGCGGCTGCTGGAACTCAAATGTGGGTTGACTTTACACCAGACGTTCCTGTAACAGCAGGTACTATCTATGTTGGTGTTGAATTCGGATACACTGCTGGTGATACTTTAGCTATCATTCATTGCGCAGATACTGAAATTGCAACTGGTACAGCTTATGAATTATGGAGCGATGGAACATGGCATGCATACAGTGAGACTCCAGCATCTTGGGGACTTAACGTAGCTCATTTAATTCGTCCTGTAATCTGTACTTCTACAGGTTTAACAGAAAACACTTTAGGTCAGGTTTCTTTATATCCTAACCCAACTCGTGGAGAATTAACAGTTGTATTGAACAAATCAAACAATAAAGGAAATATGTCATTCCGCGTGTTAAACATGGTAGGTGCTCAAGTATTTAATTCGACATTACCATCGAATAACGCAGGAACATACAAACTTGATTTATCAAAATTAGCTCAAGGAATGTACTTCGTTGAAATCACTAATAACGAAGGAAAATCAGTACAAAAAATTCAAATCGCGAAATAATTAATTAATTCACGGTTGACAAAAAGAGGGGTGTTTAAGACATCCCTCTTTTTTTATATTTATGAGTATCTTTATTTTACCTTTGTGAACTATTATTGAATACTATTTAAGAATGAAAAAATGCTTGCTTCTTTTCTGTTTAATTCCTTTGCTATGCATCGGACAAACAAATCGATGTGTAACGGATAGTTTACATCGATACAAGCTAGCTAACGATCCAAAATATAAATTAAGATATCAAAACATAGAGCAATCTTTACAAAATTATCAATTGCTTAAGGCCACAACAAATGATAGCGCTTATACAATACCGGTAGTTGTACATATTATTTACCATGCTGACAATGCATCAATAGAAAATATTTCAGATGAACAAATACAGAGTCAGATTGATGTTTTAAACGAAGACTACAACACCAACAATGAAAATATTTTAGATGTCCCAGTTATTTGGCAAACCTTAGTTCGAAATAGTAAGATTAATTTTGTTCTTGCCAATACTGATACGAATGGTATCTACACAACTGGTATCACTAGAACAGCAACAAGTATTAATAGTTCTTTTTCAATTTTTGATAATCGTATTTTTAGCAAAGTAGATGGAGGAGATGATGCTTGGAACAGTAATTTCTATTTGAATATCTGGGTGTGTGAATTAGAAAATAATATTCTTGGATTTGCCGCATTTCCTGGAACGATGTCAAATAGTGATGGGGTCGTTATTAATTATAAAGCTTTTGGGCGATTTAAGAATACAATTGCACCTTATAATTATGGACGTACAGCTACGCATGAAGTAGGGCATTGGTTAAACTTATTGCATATTTGGGGCGATGATAATGGGGCTTGTAGTAACGATGATGCTATATCAGATACACCTAAACAAGCGAATTCGAATACGCGTTGTCCGAGTTTTCCTAAAACAGATGCATGCACAGATACAGCCCCGGGTATTATGTACATGAATTACATGGATTATACCGATGATCAATGTATGATGTTTTTTACTAATCGTCAGGTAGAGAGAATGAAATTAGCTTTAGCAACTGTACGACATTCACTGGTCGCATCTAACGGCCTTGCCTCACCGAATATTAATCAAACTGATATCTCCATTGATTCGATTCAAAATCCTGTTAAGTATTCTGCAAATCGTTGCTTTCAACCGAAAGTAAATATTACAAATAATGGAAATACAACACAATCAAATATTGTATTTAACTACGCTGTTTCAGCGGGTATTTCAAAAAATTATATTTGGCAAGATTCAATTTCACCTGGAGAAACAAAATGGGTGGAATTAGAAGAAATAGGAGGAGACATAGGAAGTAATTTACTCGAGGTGAGAATAGTAAATACTGACTACAACCATGTTAACAATTATAAAAGTGCATCTTTCAGAATTAACAATACCTCTAATTTTAACTGCGCAATTTCGTCTTCGATTAATATCTATCCGAATCCAATAACGAATAATAATTCCTTAACAATAGATGCAAATTATTCAGACAGTCAGAAAGCACAAGTAAAGATTTATTCGAATGATGGTAGAATGGTTTATTCAAAAGAGTTTAAATTTAATCCCCAAGATAAGCTAGAATTAAATAATTTAAATCTTAATGCTGGAATATATCAACTGGAATTTAACGGGGAAATAAACCATGACGTTAAAAAGTTTGTTGTAGTAAATAAGTAAAATAAAAGAAATGAGATTTATAGAGGAGCAATTAGTAACAAGTACAGACGAGCAAATAAATAAAATCAGTGCTAAAGTTTATGGTGGGCAGCGTATATCTGATGAGGACGCTGTTTATTTATTTAAACATGGAGAGCTTTCTATTTTAGGTGTGTTGGCAAATTACGTACGAGAAAAAAAGAATGGTAAGTACACTTACTTCAATCGTAATTTTCATATTGAGCCAACAAACCTTTGTGTGTTTTCATGTAAGTTTTGTTCTTATTCGCAAGAATACAAACACAAGGAAGCAGGCTGGGAAATGACCATAGAGCAAATGCTGGATAAAGTAAAAGCTTACGATGGTATTCCAATTACTGAAGTACATATTGTTGGAGGAGTTCATCCGAAAATGGATGTTGAATTTTTCGGTGAGTTATTATCCCAAATTAAAAGTCACCGCCCCGATTTACACATTAAAGCCTTTACTGCTGTTGAATTAGATTACATGTTTCGCAAGGGTAAGATGACAACTAAAGAAGGAATGGAGTTTTTAATTTCGAAAGGATTGAATTCAATTCCTGGAGGTGGTGCAGAAATTTTTGATGAAGCAACACGCTTAGAAATTGCTGGTGATAAATGTGATTCGAATAAATGGCTTGAAATACATCAAACTGCACACGAATGTGGCATCAGAAGTAATTGCACGATGTTATACGGACATATTGAAACGTATGAACACCGAGTGGATCATATGCGACGTTTGCGTGAGTTGCAGGATAAAACAAAAGGCTTTCAAACGTTTATTCCATTGAAGTTTAGAAACGCTGATAACGATATGAGCCATGTTCCAGAAGTTTCACTTATTGAAGATTTAAAAGTCTATGCTATATCAAGAATCTACCTTGATAATTTTGATCACGTAAAAGCATATTGGCCTATGCTAGGAAGAAGCTCAGCACAATTAACGCAGGCTTTTGGCGTAGATGATTTAGATGGAACTATCGACGATTCTACCAAGATTTATTCGATGGCAGGATCAGAAGAACAGAATCCTACTTTATCGACAGATGAATTGATTGATTTAATTAGACAGTCGGGCAGAGTACCTGTTGAGAGAGATACGCTTTACAATATTGTTAAAGTTTACGAGTAATTATTGCATTGCTTTTTTCGCAAGGTAAAGCGCAATAATCGAAAAGAAAATATTGGGTATCCAAACAGCTAATAACGGCGACATATTACCGTTAGTAGCGAAGGTTTGACTGATTTGCATAAACATGATGTAAGTAAAGCTTAAAAGAATACCAAGTCCGATTTGCATTCCTATACCACCACGCACTTTTTTACTCGATAACGAAACACCTATCAACGTAAGAATAAATGTAGCAAAGGGGAATGAAGTGCGGCGATAAAGCTCGACCTGATATAATGGAATTTCTTCTGAGCCACGTTGCGTTTCTTCGTCGATGTATTTTTTAAGCTGGTAAGAATCCATTGTTTCAATATAATTTGATCTTCTATTGAATTCTTCTGGTTTAAAGGCTAAGACAGTATCAATCTGATAACCGGATTTAATATTCTCCTTCATTCCATCAATGGTACGAATGAAATAGTTCTCGACTTTCCATTTCGTTTTCGTGCTATCCCAAATTATTCTTTCCGACATTAATTTTGAAGTCATTTGCCCGTCAATAATTTTCTCCATCGCAAACTGATAGCCGATGTTATCGACATTATTATAACTATCAAAATAAATAAAAACTCCTGGTGCAATCTGACGATGAACATGACGATTCTTATATACAAAAGGATTCTTAATATACTTAGTTTCAAAAGCTATTCGAGTAGAATTAGAATGTGGGATTACATAATTGTTTAGATAAAGTGAAATTCCTGTAATAACAGTTGCTCCTATCATGTAGGGGAGCAATAAGCGCTTAAAGCTTACACCACTGCTTAGAACAGCCACAATTTCTGTTAGATTTGCCATTCGCGTAGTGAAGAATATTACAGAAATAAAAACGAACAACGGACTAAATAAATTTGCGAAATAAGGAATGAAGTTTAAATAATAATCAAAAACAATAGCTCTAAGAGGAGCTTCTTTTTCAATGAAATCATCAATCTTTTCAGAAATATCAAATACAATCGCAATTAAAATAATTAACCCTAGCGCAAAAAAGAAAGTCCCCAAGAACTTTTTGATAATATAGCGGTCAAGTATTTTCATTTTCATCATTACAAACGACGAGTAACATTTTCAAGAATGACAGGCTTCCATGCTGCAAATGAACCATCGATAATTCGTCGACGCGCTTCTTTTACCAGCCATAAATAAAATCCTAAATTATGGATAGATGCGATCTGAGCTCCGAGCATTTCATTGTTCGAGTTCAAATGACGTAAATAAGCTTTAGAGTAATAAGTATCCACATACGTTTCGCCATCTGCTTCAATCGGAGAGAAATCATTTTTCCATTTTTCATTTCGGATATTGATGATTCCTTGTTTTGTAAACAGCATTCCATTGCGTGCATTGCGGGTAGGCATCACACAATCGAACATATCCACGCCTAAAGCAATTCCTTCGATGATATTAGCAGGAGTACCAACGCCCATTAGATAACGAGGCTTGTCTTTCGGAAGAATATCAGTAATCTGATCAGTCATTTCATACATCATCTCAGCAGGTTCTCCTACAGATAAACCACCAATTGCATTACCTGCTCTTTCCTTAGATGCAATAAACTCCGCACTTTGCTTTCTTAAATCTTTATAAGTACTTCCTTGCACTATTGGAAATAAATTCTGCTCATAACCATAGAGCGAATCCGTATTATCAAAATGATCGCAGCAGCGTGTTAACCAACGATGTGTTAACTCCATCGATTTTTTAGCGAGTGAATACTCACAAGGGTAGGGAGTGCATTCATCAAAAGCCATGATAATATCACCACCGATACTACGCTGAATGTCCATTGCTCTTTCAGGTGTAAACAAATGCTTGGAGCCATCAATATGAGAGCTAAACTGAACTCCTTCTTCTTTTATTTTACGAATACCAGAGAGAGAGAAAACCTGAAATCCACCGCTATCTGTTAAGATAGGACCATCCCAGTTCATGAACTTATGTAAACCACCAGCAGCTTCAAGAACGGATGTCCCTGGCCGTAAGTAAAGATGATAGGTATTACCTAAAATAATTTGCGCCTGAATATCATTTTTTAGTTCACGCTGATGAACAGCCTTAACTGTACCAGCTGTACCAACAGGCATGAAGATGGGAGTTTCAATTACACCATGGGCTGTTTCCAATAAACCAGCACGGGCTTTAGTTTGCGAATCGCTATGTAGAAGAGTAAATTTCATTCGTTAAAATAGAGTGTAAATTTAGGAAATAAAAGCCACTATACTTTTTGTCCGGTTAGTGCTCTCAAAACAACGGAAGCGCAGGTAGCACCGAATGTTGCAGGCAGATAGGAGATTGTTCCGTAAGCAGATTTTTTAAAGTTTGTTCCATCTGTTTTTATCAGCGATTCTTTCACGATATGCTCATCCGAAAACACAGCTTTAATTCCTGTAAAAACACCTTTGCGATGTAAACGCTTGCGAACATATTTTGCTAAACGACAAGTATGCGTTTCAGAGATATCGGTAACCTGTAAACGTGTAGTATCAAATTTACCTCCAGCACCCATTGAGCTAACGATGTTTTGTTTTTTCTCATAAGCAGTAGTGAGCACCATGATTTTAGGAGTAATTGAATCGATTGCTTCAATCACGTAATCGTATTTTATCGACAATAGCTCTTCTACCATATCGGGCATAATGAACGATTGTACAACGCGTAAATTTAAATCGGGATTGATAGCAAGTAGGCGATCTTTCATGATTAACGCTTTCGGCTCACCATGATTAGTTGCTAAAGCAGGAAGCTGACGATTACGATTTGTAGGATCGACTACATCACCATCTACAATCGTCATTTGTCCGACACCACCCCGAGCAATAAATTCAGCTGCATAAGAACCAACACCACCTAAACCAATTACCAAAACATGTTTATGTTCTAATTCCTGGAGCTTTTCTTTTCCAATTAATAATTCCGTTCTCGATAACCAGGAGCGATCTGTCATTTTTTAAAAACTGTTTTGAAATTTTGATAAACGATTTCTTTCAATGTCTGCACTTCCATCGATTTGATTTCAGCAGCTTTTACAAAAATATCATCTATTGCAATTGCACTGTTGTCTGTTTCTAAAAAGATTTTATCAAGCGGTGTTTGTAAAAAAGCATCCATTAAGTGAGAATCCGAATTTAACAGATGATGTCCGAATGATAGAAACATTCCAGCATTTAAAAACTCTTTTGCAATAGCCCATTTTAACCGCATACCATGAATAATCCATGGTTGATTAGGATTCATTTCACGCTTGATTTTCAGAATATCTTCGTGCGATTTTACCTGATGAATAATGATTGGAATCTTGTATTTATCAGATAATAAAATCTGACTTTTAAATAATTCGATTTGTAGATTATAATCAACATCAATTAAATTATCCAAGCCACATTCACCAATTGCATAAATAGTTTTATCAGCTATTTTCTCTTCAAGAATTGCTAAATTATCGATTGAGTTTTTATTAGAAATATACCAGGGATGTAATCCTAGTGTGCTACGTAAATTGATGAGTTCATTTTGCATCCGATATTCATTTACATCAATGCTTCTTAATGATATTACATCTTCGCGATTTGATATATGATGAGTATGAATATCGACAATCGGAATCATTTGTTTTCAATCGTTTTATAGTAATGCTCAATAATTAAATCAGGTCGTTTAATTGAATCGAATAACCATTGCTGGTATAATTCATTTCTATCGTCATCACTTAATTGCCATTTAATGCCGCTTTCTTCTATTCGCTTTCGTAAATCATACAATGCAATAGAACAAGCCACTGATACATTCAGGCTTTCTGTAAATCCGTGCATGGGTATGATTACACATTCATCTGCCGACATCATAATCTCATTTGAAACACCCAATTGCTCTTGGCCCATTACAAGTGCAATTGGTTTATCAAACGTTAATTCAGAAATTGGTTTGCTGGCAGAATGCGGAGAAACCGCGACAATTTTATATCCTATTGCTTTTAATGCTTGAATACAATCCTGCGTTTTATTCTCTCCATCATAGCGATTAACATTCACCCAATTTAACGAACCACGTTGTATTTTTTTTGCTCCGCGAAAAGGGAAATTACTTTCTATCAGATGAACATTTTGTACTCCAAAACATTCAGCGCTTCTACAAATCGCACTAATGTTATGTGGATCTACCACCTGATCGGTAACAACCGTTAAATAATTTGTCCGCTTAGCAAGCACTTCTTTTAACCGAGTAATTCGATCGGATGAGGTGAATTGTTCGAGATAAGTCAGAAGGTCGGGGGGGAGATGTTGCAATTTGATAATTTGAAGATTTGAAAATGAAATAATGAATTTAAATTCTATTCAAATGGTATTTTATTCTAACAATAACATTTCCTGGATTTTCTAAAACTTCCTCATTTTAAACCTAATTACTTTATAAGATAGCGCCTCTAATTCCTCTGTCCTTTGTTTATCTTTTAATCTATTGAATTGATGTATTTCCCCGTCGACTTCAATTATTAACTTCTTTTCAAGACATACAAAATCAACAATAAAATTACCGATAATATGTTGTCGTCGAATTTTATGACCAGTACTTTTGTTTCTTAATAGATTCCATAAATTCAATTCTGCTTCTGTAGGATTTGCCTTGTTTTTATCTCGAATTTCTTTTAGATAAGTGTATGTGTATGGATTTGCTGTAATATAAATTGGTTTGTCTTCTTCACAGAAAAACTTGGATATGATATTGAGATTATAATTAAAGTTCATTTGAATTTGCTACAACTTTTTGACCTCCCTAATCCCTCCAAGGAGGGACACTTTTTTGTCTCCCCTTGGGGAGATTTAGAGGGGTCTTGATATTTACGATTGTATTAGTTAATTAATGATAAGATCTCTCCTATTGGTGATGTTCTCGAACCATTAAGATAGAATTAAAAATGAATTTTATATTACATATTGCGGCGATATTGGCCGCCAACTTCGAATAATGCTTTGGTGATTTGGCCAAGGCTGCAGAATTTACTTACTTCCATCATTACATCAAACATATTCTTGTTATGAATCGCTGTTACTTGTAAATCGCGTAAAAGATTTGACGCTTTATCGCTATGTGCCTTATGCAAATTATTCAACATGTTAATCTGGAATTCTTTCTCTTCCGTTGTGGCACGAATAACTTCTTTCGGCGTTACTGTTGGAGATCCTTTCGATGATAAGAATGTATTAACTCCGATGATTGGATATTCACCTGTGTGTTTCAACATTTCATAATGCAACGACTCTTCCTGAATCTTACCACGCTGATACATTGTTTCCATCGAACCTAATACACCTCCACGTTCTGTGATACGATCGAATTCTGTCAATACTGCGTCTTCAACTAACTGCGTTAATTCTTCAATGATGAATGAACCTTGCAATGGATTTTCATTCTTCGCTAATCCTAACTCACGATTAATGATTAACTGAATTGCCATAGCACGACGAACGGATTCTTCTGTTGGAGTAGTAATAGCTTCATCGTATGCATTCGTGTGAAGTGAATTACAGTTATCATAAATAGCATACAAAGCCTGTAATGTTGTACGAATATCGTTGAAGTCAATTTCCTGCGCATGTAACGAACGACCTGATGTTTGAATATGATACTTCAACATCTGACTTCTTTCATTAGCATTGTACTTTAGCTTCATTGCTTTAGCCCAAATACGACGAGCAACACGACCAATCACCGAATACTCAGGATCGATACCATTGCTGAAGAAGAAAGATAGGTTAGGAGCGAAGTCGTTGATGTTCATTCCACGACTTACATAGTATTCAACATAAGTAAATCCGTTAGCCAATGTAAATGCTAACTGTGTTATCGGATTAGCACCTGCTTCTGCAATATGGTATCCAGAGATAGAAACAGAATAGAAATTACGAATTTTATTCTGGATGAAATATTCCTGCATGTCACCCATCAAACGCAACGCAAATTCGGTTGAGAAGATACAAGTGTTTTGTGCCTGATCTTCTTTTAAAATATCAGCCTGAACAGTACCTCTTACTTGTGCTATCGTATCAGATTTTATCTTCTGATAAACATCCGAAGGAAGAACAGCATCACCTGTAACACCCAACAACATCAAACCTAAACCATTGTTACCTTCTGGCAATGGACCATTATAAGTAGGACGAGGTAAACCTTTGTCTTTGAAAATCTGATTTATCTTTTCGTTAATGCTATCCGTTAGTCCGTTGTTTTGAATATAAATTTCACATTGCTGATCAATTGCAGCGTTCATGAAAAACCCAGTTAACATTGCAGCAGGACCATTAATGGTCATACTTACGGATGTCTTTGGATCAGCAAGATTAAATCCGCTATATAATTTCTTCGCATCATCTAAGCAGCATATACTCACACCTGCATTACCAATTTTACCATAAATATCCGGACGATAATCAGGGTCGTGACCATATAGTGTAACAGAATCGAAGGCCGTACTTAAACGATGTGCAGGCATACCTAATGATACATAATGGAAACGGCGATTCGTTCTTTCTGGTCCACCTTCACCCGCGAACATACGCGTAGGATCTTCACCTTCGCGCTTGAAAGGAAATACTCCTGCAGTAAATGGAAATTCTCCTGGAACATTCTCTTGCAACATCCAATTTAATTGTTCACCCCATGCTTCAAAACGCGGGACCGACACTTTTGGAATACGCGATTTTGAAAGTGATTCGTAATGTGTTTTGATTTTTATTTCCTTATCACGAACCTTGAAAACATAATAATCGTTTTTGTAAGCTTGCATTTTAGCTCCGAAGTTTTCAATCAACTTACGGTTAGTACCATCAAGCTTTAATTCCCATTCTGCATAAGCTGATTTCAATACATCAATTGCTTTGTCTTTGTCGGCAATATTCAAATCAGACAATGCATCCATTGCTTTATGAACACCAAAAAGTTTTTGTGCAACTTCTGATTGATCTTTCGCCCACTTATCGTAAGCGCGATTATTTTCTGCAATCTCACTTAAATAACGGGTACGGTGAGGAGGGATGATGTAAATCTTCTCCGACATTTCATCGGTAACCTGAAAAGATGAACTTAACTTACCATTTGATTTTTGATTTAAATGATCCATGATAGCTTTGTACAAGCGATTCATACCAGGATCGTTAAACTGAGAGGCGATTGTACCAAAAACCGGAAGCGATTCATCATCGGCATCCCATAAATTATGGTTGCGCTTGAATTGTTTTTTCACATCACGAATAGCATCAAGAGCTCCACGCTTATCAAACTTGTTTAAAGCAATGATATTCGCAAAATCAAGCATATCGATTTTTTCTAACTGCGTAGCAGCTCCGTATTCAGGAGTCATTACATACAGACTCATATCGCTATGCTCAGTAATTTCCGTATCACTTTGACCAATACCAGAGGTTTCTAAAATGATTAAATCAAATCCTGCAGCCTTAGTAATATCAACTGCTTCCTTCACATACTTTGAAAGCGCTAGATTACTCTGACGCGTAGCAAGCGAGCGCATATAAACGTGATCGTTATTGATGGCGTTCATACGAATACGATCGCCCAATAATGCACCACCTGTTTTACGCTTGGATGGATCTACTGAAATTATCGCAATATTTTTGTCTTTAAAATCTACTGTAAAACGACGGACCAATTCATCAACTAGCGATGATTTTCCCGCACCACCTGTACCTGTTATTCCTAGAACAGGAGTCAAAGAAGCATCAGCACGGTTTTTAATTTCCGTATGAAGATTTACAAATTCATCAGGATTATTCTCAGCTGCTGAAATCAAGCGAGCTATGGCATAATGATTCTTAGTAGAGATGGCAGAAAGCTCATCACTTAAATTCTGGCCCGTTGCAAAATCACATTTCTCCAGCATATCGTTAATCATCCCTTGAAGTCCCATTGCGCGGCCATCATCGGGATGATAGATACGAGAAATACCGTATTCGTGAAGTTCTTTAATTTCTTCGGGAAGGATTGTTCCGCCTCCACCACCAAAAATGCGAATATGTCCACAGCCACGCTCTTTCAATAAATCGAACATGTATTTGAAGTACTCCATGTGGCCGCCCTGGTAAGATGTCATAGCAATCGCATTTGCATCTTCTTCAATCGCACAATTCACCACTTCGTTCACACTTCTATCGTGACCAAGGTGAATCACTTCGGCACCACTGCTTTGCATAATGCGGCGCATGATATTGATAGAAGCATCATGTCCATCGAAAAGTGATGCAGAAGTAACAATTCTGATTTTATTTTTAGGCTGATAAGGAGTTTGATCCATCATACAATTTAGAGAGTAAAATTCGAGTGCAAAATTAGGAAAATTAAGGGAGTTTTTTGATTTGAAGATTTGGCAATTTGAAGATTTGACGATTAATTTCATTTTCAAATCAAACTATATTTTCAATTTAACCCTCATTTTCAAATTTTCAAATTGATAAACCTTTTTTTACTAAATTCGCAGCACAATTTTAAAGAATATTATGAGCGTTTTAGTTAATAAAGATAGTCGCGTTATCGTACAGGGATTTACTGGGAACGAAGGAACATTCCATGCAACGCAGATGATTGAATATGGAACCAATGTAGTTGGTGGAGTGACTCCAGGGAAAGGTGGTTCAACCCATTTAGATCGCCCCGTTTTTAACACGGTTGCAGACGCAGTAGCGCAAGCACAAGCTAATGTTTCTATCATTTTCGTTCCGCCAGCATTCGCAGCGGATGCAATTATGGAAGCAGCAGAAGCAGGAATTAAAATCATTATCTGTATCACAGAAGGTATTCCCACACGTGATATGATTATGGTAAAAGAATATTTAAATGGTCGTGATTGCCGTTTAGTTGGACCAAATTGCCCAGGTGTAATTACTCCAGGTGAGGCGAAAGTTGGAATCATGCCAGGATTCGTTTTTCACAAGGGAAGAATAGGTATCGTTTCTAAATCAGGAACGCTTACCTATGAAGCAGCAGATCAGATTGCTAAAGCTGGTTTAGGAGTATCAACAGCTATTGGTATTGGAGGAGATCCTATTATCGGAACGACTACTCGTGAAGCGGTTGAGTTATTCATGAATGATCCTGAAACGGATGCGATTATTATGATTGGTGAGATTGGTGGTGGACTAGAAGCGGAAGCAGCGAATTGGATTAAATCGACAGGTAACAAAAAGCCGGTTGTTGGATTTATCGCAGGACAAACAGCGCCTCCGGGACGAAGAATGGGTCATGCGGGTGCAATTGTAGGTGGTGCTGATGATACAGCAGCAGCTAAGATGCGCATTATGCGTGAGTGTGGAATCCATGTAGTTGATTCGCCAGCGATGATTGGAACAACCATGGCGGAAGTATTAGGAAAAGTATCTGCATAAAAGCAGCTTAGTTTATAGGTTAAGGGGCGAGTAATCGTCCCTTTTTTTATCTTAATCCGAATGGAACAATGACCCAATTTAAGCCAACATTAACACCCGTAAAAATGCGTGTTGATTTAGCATAATTAAGATTACCATTTCCATCAATATTACTATAGAAGGTATTTAAACTGATTTCTTCCTTTAAAAATTTCAAAAAAAGTTCTTCTTTGCTCAAATTTGAATAATCGGTTGTAACATCTGAAAACATGTATCCAAGGCGACCTTCGATATTAATCATTAATCGTTTTGAAAGCTTAATATCCCAGCCTAGTCCGCCAACCGCCGACAATCCGAAATTATTGAAATCATTTTTGAAATTTTTATCATTATAGTTTAAACTACCATCACTATTGAACACTGTTTCGTTAGCCGAAGTGAGAATTGATATCATCGGTCCGACTTCAGTGTATATTCCAATTCTGTTTTTTCGTTTCAATAAAACAGGAATATCTAAGTACGTGAACTTGGTTTCTCCATTAAAAGTATTGGTTGCATCAACAAGCGTATACTTCTGATTTTGATTAGCTAATAGAATATCAGTTGTGATTCCCCATTTCTTAGTAAACATTAAATTGAGCTGGGCTCCGTAGCTGTATCCATTGGATTTCACATAGTCGACCTGATCATAAATGTTCTTATTATAAACGGCTGTATTGTTAAAGGCCAGCTTACCACCTAGACTTACCCGTTGAGCTTGACAGGTAAATAGGGCGAATAAAAACGCCGCAGTAAAAAGTAGTTTAGTTGAATTCATTTTTTAAAGGTAATAAAAAAAGGGCAATCTAACGACTGCCCTTTTAAAACGTCCGAAGACATTAAATTATTTCAACTTATACGTTAAACCGATATTTAATCCAGCCCAAGCACGCATTGTTTTTTGATACTCGAAATCACCTTTCTTGTTTGTATGATTAAAAATCGCATTGAAGCTGATATTATCTCCAAGTGCTGCAGCCTCAGCCGCCGTATACTCAACTGATGCATCAGTTAACATATAGCCCAATCTCAATCCAGCTGTAAGACCTAATTGATCATTTAATTCGAAATCAGCTCCAAAACCTAAAACACCTGATAATCCAAAACCTTTAAAGTCGTTTTTGAAATTTTTATCTGAATAATTTCCAGTTGTAGCTGATGGAAAATTGAAAGTTTCTTTTGCACTGCTTAAGAAGGATAACTGTGGACCAACTTCGAAGTAAGCACCATGACCATTGCCTAACTTAAATAAAACTGGAATATCAATGTACTTCAATTTATCTTCTACTGTTGCAGGAGAAGGTTTTGCTTCAGTTCCAAAATTCAAATCATATTTTTCATTATGTCCTGAAATCAAAAGATTCGCATCAATACTTGATTTTTCAGACAAGCGATAGTTAAAGGATGCACCGAAAGACCCACCTGTAGTAGGAGCGTAATCTAATTCGAAACCTTGATCACTAACATTATTGTTAAATAAAGCTGTGTAGTTAAATGCACCTTTTAATCCGATACGTATCTCACCTTGAGCTTGGGCACCGAATGTGATTGCAGCGAAAGCAGCAACTAAAATTAATTTTTTCATAGGGGTTGATTAGTTAATTATTTAGACAAATTAAATTTAAATCTTTAAATCAAACAAATAATAAGAATAAATTGATAATTATTTATTGTTTGTAGCTTCTTCCTTTTTTTCAATTTTATAAGTTAAGCCAATATTAATTCCTGCCCAAACTCTATTAGTTCTTTTGTAATCAATGATATTGTTAGCGTAATAATTAATTGCTGAATTTATACTATGGCTACCATCATAATTAGGAGTCGGAGTAAACTTTATATCTAGAGGATATTTTTCATCAGGATTTTTAAATTCACAAGTAGCATCTGTAAACATATAACCCATACGAATACCAGTGTTTAAATCAATTTTATCATTTAAATGAATATCAGCACCGCATCCAATTACACCACATAAACCGAAACCTCTAAAATCCCTTTTGAAATGTTGATCGGTATAACTCAAAGTAGAGTTAGTGTAAGTAAATGTTTCCTTGTCGCTAAACAAAATCGAAAATTGCGGACCCACTTCGAAATAACAGCCCAACTTATTTTTTAGTTTAAACAAAATCGGGAAATCGAAATATCTTAATTTGTTTTTTAGCTCAGCTAAATCTGGCTTAGCTTCCGTTCCAAAGTTCAAATTATAATTTTGTTTATGCTTTGCAATTAACACATTTGCATCTATACTATAGCTTTTAGTCAATGTGTAATTAAATGAAAAGCCAAAAGACTCTCCGAATGTATTGGCATAATCTAGTTTATAATTACGATTACTTACATTTCCATTTAGAAGGTATGTATTATTGTACATTCCTTTTATTCCTACTCGAAATTCGCCCTGTGCTTGTACCCCAAATGTTATAACAGATAGGATAGTAATTAAAATTATTTTTTTCAATGGATTTAGTTAGTTGATTATATTTGACAAATTAAATAGAATTCTACCTAACTACCAAATTAACTAACTATGAACTTATTATTAGGAAAAACGGCTTTAGTGACGGGTGCTTCTCGAGGAATTGGGAGAGGAATCGCCATTGAAATGGCAAAACAAGGGGCTAATATTGCATTTACCTATCTTTCATCTCCCGATAAAGCAGCTACTTTAGAGTCAGAATTAGCAGCAATGGGAGTCAAAGCGAAAGGATATCAGTCAGATGCTTCAGACTTTAAAGCTGCGGAAGATTTAATTAACGCTGTTGTTGCTGAATTTAACACGCTCGATATTGTAGTAAATAATGCAGGTATTACCCGTGATAACCTTTTAATGCGTATGACGGAGGATCAATTTGATGAGGTTATTAAAACCAATCTAAAAAGTGTCTTCAATGTCATCAAGGCATGCCAACGTCCAATGCTTAAACAACGCAGCGGTTCTATTATCAATATGACTTCCATTGTTGGAGTAAAAGGAAATGCAGGTCAGGCTAATTATGCTGCTTCTAAAGCCGGAATCATCGGATTCACTAAATCGATAGCTCAAGAATTAGGTTC
>CANFIN010000034.1 GCA_947447155.1 Bacteroidota bacterium
CCTCCTTCTATTCCTTGCCAGCTCATAACTGTTGCATTTTGTGCAAGTCCGCCTTCAAGAATTTCATCCCAGCCAATTAATTTCTTTCCTTTCGATTCAAGAATCTTCTCGACACGCTGAATAAAATAACTCTGCAATTCTAATTCATCTTTCAGATTATTTTTCTTTTTTGTCTCCTGGCAAACCGGACATTCTTTCCAACGTGACTTTGGACATTCATCGCCACCGATGTGAATGTATTCAGATGGAAACAAATCAGCAACTTCTTCTAGCACATCATCAATGAATTTAAAAGTTGACTCTTTAGTACAGAACACATCATCAAATCCGCCCCAACCCGTTGATACCTGAAACGTACCGCCTTTACAAGAGAATTCTGGATAAGCAGCCAGTGCAGCCATTGAGTGTCCTGGCATTTCAATTTCAGGAATGATAGTTATGCCTCTATTAGCAGCATACTTAATAACTTCTTTAATTTCTTTTTGCGTGTAGAAACCACCATAAGGAATCGAATCGATTTTATGATCGCGATAAGGACCTATCATACTTCCTGCGCGATTTGATCCAACTGATGTGAGCTTCGGATATTTTTTTATTTCAATACGCCAGCCTTGATCATCGACTAAATGCCAATGAAACGTATTCATTTTATAAAGCGCGATTAGATCGATGTATTTTTTAATAAACGTAACATCAAAAAAATGTCGTGATACATCGAGATGTACACCACGATATCCAAATTGTGGGTGATCGTTAATTGTTAAACAAGGAACCTGATTATTATGCTCTGAAGCATACCATGCTAGTTGCGTAACGGTAGATAATCCACGAATCAATCCTTTTTTACCAGCCACTAGTTCAATTTTTTCAGATGTAACGGTAAGGCTATACGCTTCAGAAGTATTATGCTTATCTACTTTTAAAATGATGGATTTCCCTTTTTTTGAAGCATGCGATGCTCGAGCAAAATTCAAGTTTGCACTTTCAAATATCCATTGTTGGGCTACAGCATAATCTGATTTTGAAGCAACAATCTTGACATCATTCGTAAAGCTAAAATTACCAGTACTAAAAATGAGAGTATCTGGTTTCGGGATAAGTGGTAATTCTATTTGAGAATAAGAGGCATGACTCACGCTTACAATTAGAACTATAAGCGCAAGTTTAAATTTATGAAGCATATGATTTATTAAATCAGATTAGTGAGCGGCAGTAGATTTTTGATCGTAATCGATGCCTTGAGCTGCAAGGATTGATTTAGCTTTCCATCCGTAGTAAGCAAGATATAAGAAACAAGCGACGCCAACAAAGTAGCTATAGCGTATTCCTAATAAATGTTCTCCTGCTAAATATCCTTGTAATAGACTCACAAATCCTCCACCCATAATCATCATAATTAAGAAGCCTGAGCCTTCGTTTGTTTTCTTTCCTAAACCAGCAATTGCTAATGTAAAGATACAAGGCCACAAAGTAGAGCAGAATAATCCAACAGAAATAAAAGCATATACACTAGTCATTCCTGATGTCAACATTCCAGTTAGCAAGGCGATAATTCCGAATGAAGAAAATATTAATAACTGCTTTGCAGGATTTCCGCTGCTTAAATAATCTGCAAGAATCAAAACAACTATGACTCCAGCATAAGCAAAGAATATTGTTATATCATGCTTTGCAATCGTATTCACCAACAAGAAAATTCCGAATGCTAAATAAGGTAATAACCATTTCAAAATATTTTTTAGTCCAGATTTAACATCCATTGCACCAACAGCTCCTGTCCAACGACCGATCATTAAACTAGCCCAGAATAAGGAAACATAAGGGGCAATTTCATGTGTAGGTGTATTTAAATAGACCTTCATGTATTCAGGCAAATTGGATGCAGTAGAAACTTCAACTCCAACATATAAGAAGATAGCAATCATACCCATCCATAATTGAGGATATGACAAGACTGATTTATCATTTGTATCATCTTTCACATCTTCCTTTACATCATCGTAATGAATTTGATTCGGAAGGCTTGAAAACTTAAATAGAACGGCTACGATTAAAAATGCTGCTCCTAAAATAAGGTAAGGAACTTTTACAGCAGATAAGGAATCGAGTTTAGCACCTTCGCTGATAGCGCCGAAGATGGCAAAAGAAACGATGATTGGTCCGATGGTAGTTCCGACATTATTGATTCCGCCTGCAAGACTTAAACGCTGGGCTCCTTTTTTAGGATCGCCAATTGTAATAGCTAAAGGATTGGCTGCAGTTTGCTGTAAAGAAAAACCGAGCGCCACAATAAACAACCCGGAGATCATTAAACCGAAAGAAGCTTGTTCCGCTGCTGGATAAAAAAGAAGAGACCCTAATGCAGAAATTGTTAATCCAAGAGCAATTCCGTTTTTATAACCAAGACGGTTAAGTAAATCACCGCCAGTAGCTTTAGAAATAAAATAATAGATAAGTGAACCAATTGTATAAGCCACATAAAAGGCGAAAGAAATCATCTGACTTTGCCATTGTTCAAGATGAAGTTTTTCCTTGAATACAGGAATTAAAATGTCATTACTGGCTGCTACGAATCCCCAGAAAAAGAATACCGATATAAGGATTAAGAATGCGTTACTCGAATTTTTTTGTTTGATTTCCATTTTTTAATGATTTGGTTGCTGAAAATACAAAAAAAATGGAACCTGAGGTTTTACAGCATTTATAAATTCCGAATTTCTTGTTTCAAATAATTTGAAATCATGATTATTTGAGCAAATCGCATTAAAAACAAAACCGCTATTAATATTAAAAGAAAATAGAATGAAATTCCTAATGGGTTTACGAGTGTAAGTATTATAACGAAAACTAAAATGGATGAAAGTAGCTTATCAGCAAACTTAAAAATTTTCATTTTCTTCTCTTCTTCATCACTTTGAGGTTCATCTATCTCGTTCAATTGTTTTTTAAACTTTAAACCGAAATATATCCAGATAAAAGCAGTACTTAATAGCAATATAAGAGATGTTTTATGTATTAATTCCCCGCTACCCCAAAAAACGAGGAAGACAGAAACAAGAATAAGTGAAACGCCGTTAGTTAGCGATTTTTTAACAAAGTATTCAGTAAAATAAAACATAGCCAAAAAAAAGTTTGTGCAAATATATATTAATTTACGTAAATAATCAGCGGAATTATTTCCGTTCAGGCATCAAATCGGCCTATTCAGCTTAATAACACGCATTGAAAAAGAAAATAAAGGCAAGAAGGACTGCGTATTCTATACCGAAAAGGTCTTATGAATTTTCTTAACAGCTGTTTTTTAATAAAAACAATGATTTAAAACTTGGAGATAAAATATTTTAATTAATTTCGGGGATTAAATAAACCTTATAACAAAACAAGAATGAAAAAAAATCTACTATTAATTATTGCATGTACGATTGGATTGATGGCTAATGGACAGTCATCAGATACCAAAGTGACGAGCACAAAATCGAAACCTACTAAATCAGGTCAAAAGAATCTGATGCTTAACGTCACATCAATAAGAAAGACTGTTACGCCAAAAACACTTACAGTTGGATGTGATACACTAACCAATTTTGATTTCACCACAATGACGCCTACTAATTACACTGTAACTACAGGTGGCTACGTGTCTGGTCAAAATTTTTACGGAGATTTAGCTAAGGCTGACGTATTCACAGTTTCAAATAACAACAGCACGGTTGACGGAACATATATTGTCTTCGGAACCGGTGTTTCAAGTGGAACCGGTCAAACTGCTACTGTGAAGGTTTGGAGTGATGCAGGTGGACTTCCTTCTACTGAGTTAGGATCTGCTACTATTTCATATGATTCAATTGCTGCATATGCTGCTAATTTAACTGAAATGTGGGTTGACTTCACTCCTGATATTCCAGTATCTGCGGGTCCAATATATGTTGGAGTAGAATTTTCTTATAATGCAGGTGACACGTTGTCTATGGTGACTTGTGCAGATGGAGAGATTGCAACAGGAACCGCTTATGAGTTGTTTAGCGATGGAACATGGCACGCTTACAGTGAGACAGTATCATGGGGACTTAATGTAACGAATGTTATTTTACCTGTAATCTGTACTGCAACTGGCATCAACGAAGCAACAAATGTTGGTGGAGTAAAAGTATTCCCTAATCCAGCTGAGAGTTTAATCTCTGTTCAGGTTAAGAAATATGACAATTCAACAGTTCGTATTTTTGATGTAACAGGAATTGAAATCTACAATGCTTTATTAAATGAAATGAACACTACAGTTGATGTATCTACATTTGCTGCAGGTTTATACCTTGTTAAAGTTGAAGGAAAAGACTTCTCTTATAGCGAAAAATTAACAGTGAAATAATTTTCACTTCTGATAATAAAAAAAGGGGCTGAAAAATTTCAGCCCCTTTTTTATTATATCATTATTGACAAAGAATCCTAAATACGGAATAACGGCAACAACAGATTTGATTAAATTTGAAATCGAAATTTGAATTAAAATATTGAATCTACAAAATGAAGAAGATTTACTTTCTGATAGCCCTATCGTTTCTGTTTGCTTGCAAAAATGATTTAGATTTAAGTGATTTAACTAAAGAGAAGCGGAATGGAAAAATCAAAACAATCTCAACTAGTTCATTTTATTATGATAGCACAAAAGCAGAACCTCATTTAGGAAAAATGTTTAACAAGAGCATTCGCGAATTTAATCTTAATGGAAATGAAATTTCTTTAACACTTGTAAATGAAGATGACGAAGTAGCATCAATTAAAAAAAGTTCATACAACGAAAAAAACTTAAAGACAGAATCAAAAGAAGTGGATAAAGAAGGAAACTTACTTTATAGTATGAATTATAAATATGACAACAGCAACAATCTGATTGAAATTAACACTACGGAATACAATACCAATCAACAATACAAACAAGTAAATGTATTTGATAAAAAGAAAAACTTAATTGGCACCACTGCTTTTAAAGATAATAATGAAATAGATTTTAGAGCCGAGAATATTTATGATGAGAAAAACCATCTAATTGAAGAGCGATTTTTTTTGCCAGATGGAACGATGGATTACCGGACAAAATCCTCCTATGACGATAAAGAGAGACTAGTATCTTACATGGGATTTGCAAATGATAGCAGTAAAATATGGCAGATTAAAAACGCTTATAAGATATTCGACAAAGAGGGTAATTGGATATTACAGCAAGTTTATAAGGATGGAAAGCCAATTAATGTTATTCAAGTTCAAATTGAATACTACCCTTAGTGTAAACGAAAAGACTAGTTTTCAAGTATTTAAGATTCTCATCTTAGAGAAAAAAAATGCTCTCTGATTTATCAAAAACTTATTATCAATTTATTTTGCAGATTTAGTTTGACTTTCTATATTTGCAACCCCGTTGAAGTTTATTATCAACAATTGGGAGCATAGCTCAGCTGGTTCAGAGCATCTGCCTTACAAGCAGAGGGTCACAGGTTCGAATCCTGTTGCTCCCACAGATAAACGCGAAAGCCTGGTACGAAGTACCGGGCTTTTGTGCTTTATGGCGTTTACGCTTGCGTTTATAAGCCTAATAAAGCACAAAAGCGTCCACAAAGTGGACAGGCTTTCGCATTTTCAAAATGGGGTTACAGGTTAACAGCGCAGCTGTAATCCTGTTTTGAGTGGACAGGCTTTCGCATTTTCAAAATGGGGTTACAGGTTAACAGCGCAGCTGTAATCCTGTTTTGAGTGGACAGGCTTTCGCATTTTCAAAATGGGGTTGACAGTCGCGAATCATCACGACAATGTATAATAAAACTTGCCCATTCAGTTAAACGTTACAAAGCAACTATCTTTTGTGCTTTAAAGATCTATCAACTCTATTTCTTAAACAGTATCAATAAAGATTTTTAATCATTGAAATAATATTTATAATAAGAATCGCGGGTGTTAAATCATTTTTTATCTGCAAAAGTTAAAATAGAAAATTCAAATTGTAATATAATAAAGCAATTATAGCTTTCGTTATCTTCAACACAAGATTGTTAGTAAAGAGGCGCTAAGCAATACTATTTCTGCATTAGATACTGATAATTTTACCATCTACGCTAAAAAGCAAAAACGAACATGTCATTATTTCTTCAACTTACAACTGCAGTCACTGAAACAGCTGCTGCAACCACTGGTACAACAGGTGAAAAAAGTATTTCGCTATGGGAAATGGCTTCGAAAGGAGGTCCAATTTTAATTCCAATTGGTATACTTAGCATACTTGCAGTTTACATTTTCTTTGAACGACTGCTCGTGATTTCAAAGGCCAGCAAGTTAGATGTTAACTTCATGAACCAGATTAAACAACATGTCAATTCTGGAAATATTGAAGCGGCAAGGAATTTATGTCGCTCAACGCAGAATCCTTCTGCACGAATGATTGAAAAAGGACTAATGCGATTAGGCAAACCAGTTCGTGAGATTGAAGCTGCAATTGAAAATACTGGAAAGCTTGAAGTATATAAATTAGAAAAGAACTTAGGATTTTTAGGAACCATTGCTGGTATTGCACCGATGTTCGGATTCTTAGGAACAATCTTCGGTGTAATTAAAATTTTCTATCAGATTTCATTACAAAACAGTTTAGAGATTGATACCATCTCAGGTGGATTATATGTGAAGATGATTTCATCTGGATCAGGATTGTTAGTTGGTATGATTGCTTATGCTGGATATCATTACCTAGTGCAATTAATTGATCGTGTAATAAACAAGATGGAAATTAATGCTGTTGACTTTATCGATTTATTAGAAGAACCTGTTCGCTCATGAAATTAAGTCGTCGTCAAAGGACAGCATCAGAAGTATATAGTCATTCATTGAATGATATTATGTTCTTCTTATTGTTGTTCTTCCTTATCGCTTCAACGATGGCAACTCCATCCGTATTGAAGCTACTTCTTCCGAATTCTAAAACAGGAATCCAAAGTGTGAAGCATCCGCTAGTAATAAGTGTGTCTGCTGACTTGCAATTTGGAATTAACGATCAGGTTGTTCCTCGCGATCAAGTTGAGGCTGCCGTTGTAGCAGCAGTTAAAGGGATTACAGACCCTACTGCTTTATTAAAAGTTGATAAAGCCGTTCCATGGCAAGATGTCGTTTTTTTATTAGACATTGGGAATAAAAATAAAATCAAAATGGTAGCTGCAACTAATGTTACCAAGATTAATCAGTAATGACTGCAAATCAAAAAAAATCAGTAGCCTTAACATTAGGAGTACATGGCATCATTGCTTTGCTGATGTTACTATTGAATTTAACGACACCAGATCCTCCATTTCCAGAGGGACTAGCTGGCGGTGGCGGTGGCGGTAGCTTCGTAGAATTTGGAACATTGGATATTTCTGATGTTGCTCCTGCACCCGCTCCTGAGCCTGAGCCAGAAGAGGAAATCATGACTAATAATGATGAACAAACAGTTAGTATTGACCAGCCGGAGAAAACTAAGAATAAACCAGAGAAGAAAGAAAAAGTAAAAGAACAACCAAAAGTAAAAGTTGATTTAGTAGAAGTTCCGAAAGTAAATCAGAATGCATTATTCAAAGGTGGAAGAAGAAATACAGGAGGCGCGCAACAGGGCACTGGTGAAGGTGGCGGATTAGGTGATGGTAAAGGAACAGGTAATGGTGCTGGAACAGGGAGTGGCGATGGTGGTGGCAATGGTGGTGGTTCAGGTAAAGGTGATGGATTTGGTTACGACCTAACAGGTAGGGGTATACGAAGTGCCGCGAAAGTGATTGATAATTCTCAAGAAACAGGAACGGTTGTTATTACAATTACTGTAGATAAAAATGGCAATGTTGTTTCAGCAAACGGACCGGCACGCGGTTCAACAACAACAAGCGCTAACTTAGTAAAGAAGTCTAAAGAAGCTGCTGAAAAAGTTAAGTTCTCGTCGAGCGATGTGGAAGTTCAAAAAGGAACGATGACGTTTAGGTATTTTTTGAAGTAATACAAATTAATTTTCTGAAAATATTGTTTCAGGCTATTATGCCGGAATACGATTATTTAACCATTTGCGATTAGGTAATTTAATTACTCTGTATAAATACAAACGGAATTAGAAACAGTCCCCCGGGGGTAAAATAATTCCAATTTTTTCTTCTACCCAATTATAAGTATTTACAATCGTATGGTTTTCCAATTCCAACTTGATTTCATTCTGCAGTAAGAATCGTTTTCACGCTCCTATTTCCTAACTTTGCTTTCTGATTTTTGAATCATAAAATGAACTACCAGGAAACAACCTCCTATCTCTTCGAAGCACTTCCTATGTTTCATCGCATAGGACCAGCTGCTTATAAAGCAAATCTAGATAATACGTATGCTTTGATGAAGTTGTTAAACAACCCTCATCAAAAGATAAAATGTATTCACATTGCAGGCACTAACGGTAAGGGTTCTACGTCGAATATGTTGGCTAGTATTTTACAGGAAGCAGGTTATAAAACAGGACTCTATACTTCTCCGCATCTAAAAGATTTCAGAGAGCGAGTCCGTGTGAATGGCGAAATGGCGAATGAAAATTGGATTGCTGATTTTGTCACGCACTATAAAAATGATTTCGATAAAATTCAACCTTCTTTCTTTGAAATGACCACCGCTATGGCCTTTGCTTATTTTGACGCTATGCAAACGGATATCAATATTATTGAAACAGGATTAGGAGGGAGATTAGATTCAACTAACGTGATTAATCCAATCGTAAGCATTATAACGAATATCGGTTACGATCATATGAATTTGTTAGGAGATACTCTTCCGAAGATTGCAGGAGAAAAAGCAGGTATCATTAAACATAACACACCAGTTATTATTAGCGAATGTCAATCTGACATTGCAACTATTTTCGAGAAAAAAGCATCCGAATTAAATGCTCCTATTCTATTTGCCGATCAGCAATGGGAAATTCATCACGAAATAAAATCTGTCTTTGATGAATCGATGCATGTAAGCGCAATCAATCATCAAACAAAAAGCACAATTACTTTTAATTGCCAGTTAACCGGTCCGTATCAGATAAAAAATATTGCTGGTGTATTGGCTTGCATTGAAAAATTAAACAAGCATGATTATTCTATTTCAAATTTGAATATTCATGATGGAATGCAAAACATAAAACGCAACACTGGATTTAAAGGTCGCTGGTATAAACTACAGGAAAACCCATTGGTGATGTGCGATACTGCGCATAATAAAGATGGACTACAACAAGTGCTACCACTGATAAGAAACTATTCGAACGGAAATGTTAGAATAGTTTTAGGAATGGTAGACGATAAAGATATTGCAAGCGTGCTTCCACTATTTCCTACTAATGCTCAGTATTATTTTTGCAAAGCGGATATTCCTCGTGGACTTGACGCAAATATTTTGAAAGAAAAAGCAAATGCGTTTCATCTTAATGGAAATGCGTATACGAGTGTACAAGATGCGTTAAATAATGCTATAAAAGATTCATCACCTAACGACTTAATATTTGTTGGTGGAAGTACGTTTACCGTGGCTGAAATTATCGACTAACGGTTACGATTTTACGAAAAGTCAAGTTAATGCGTGGAGTTATTATTTTTTTTGATGCTGGAAGAGCATGCTTCCAAATAGATTGAATTTCTCCTTGCATCAATAACAGACTTCCATTTGAAAGTATCGTTTCAACAACTGGAATTTTATTTTCCCGAAAATTATTATGACGAAATAAAAAACGTCGTTCAGCTCCAAAGCTTACTGATGCAATTGTAGCATTTCGTTCTAACATAGGTTCATCATCGGCATGATAAGCCATACTTTCACTTCCATCGTGATAAAGATTCAACAAGCATGAATTAAAATTCGCATTTGCTTTTTCTTCTACCTGATTTTTAATTTCAAGTAAGGTTTCATTCCAGCTAATAGGCACGCGAAGAATTTTTGAATAGGTATAGCTACAACCTTCATCTCCATACCATGCCACTTTACGTTTAGTAATAATCTTCTTCCCGAACATCATCACTTCATCATGCTGCCAAGGAATTGATTTCATCAACTCATCAAAATAAAAATCAGATTTTTCTCTCGTAAAAAATGATGGATAATAAAAAAGTTCTCCATCTAACGGAATTAAATTTGAATCTGCGCTCTGAAACAAATCCATCTTACTCTTCTTTAAACCACTCCGAATACATCGTGTAATTATTCGCAATGCCTTCAATCAACACACGTACTTGTTCGGGGTCAATCGACTTAACCTTTTTAGCAGGAACACCTGCATAGATGCATCCTGATTCGATATGTGTATTTTCTAAAACAACTGAACCAGCAGCAATAATCGAATTCGATTCCACTACGCAATGATCCATCACAATCGCTCCCATACCTACTAACACGTTATCATATATCGTACAGCCATGCACTAACGCATTATGCCCGATAGAAACATTATTACCAATAATAGTTTCGGCCTTCTGATAAGTACAATGTATCACAGCACCATCTTGTATATTCACTTTATTTCCAATGGTAATAAAATTCACATCGCCACGCACAACAGCATTAAACCAAACGCTGCATTGATTCCCCATCTTCACCTGACCAACAACAGTAGCATTTTCTGCGAGGTAACAATTCTCTCCAAATTCAGGCATGACACCATGCACCGGTTTTATTAAAGCCATATATTAAAATTTTATCAAAGGTAAAAAATAAAAAAGCGCTGCACGAAAATCGTACAGCGCCTCTTCATTAATTTTTGAATTATAATTTTTGAATCGCACCAGTTGCTACTTCTTCTCCAGCAATCAAGCGGAAATGATATAACCCTGTTGCATATCCTGTTAAATCAAGCGTAATTTTATTTTCACCAAGATTTACATTCTTAATGTTTTCTGTTTTAATTACACGACCAGCAACATCAACAATCTCCATTTTAACTGTATTCATTTTTCTTAAATAGAAAGGAATAACAGTAGAGTTTGTTGCAGGATTAGGATAAGCATTTATCGTTACGATTGATGCATTGTTTTCATGAATAGCTGTTGCTAAATCATATTTAATTTGAGCAGCTGCAGCGCTAGCTTGAATATCTCCTAATTCATTTCCGCAAATTAATGCGAATGCTACAGTAACTGAATCACCTGTTGCAATAGTAAACGGACCAGTAGAAACGATATCAATTACATCATTACCAGTTCCTGTTCCACCTGCTGTTGCACGAGGAGTAGAAAGCGTTGTAAACTTTTCTGTCTCATCATATCCGTCTGATAAATCAGCACCACCTGCACCACCTGTAATATTATCAACTGCATAGTGATTAAACCCCGCATTATTCGTTAATAGTTTAATACCTGCATAGAAACCACCGGCATCAGTACAATAAGCATAACCCATTTTCAATGCAGCATCTTCATCAACTTTATTGTTTGCATACGTTTGAATATCCCAATCAGAGAAAATACCTGCCCATAAGTTTGATAATGCAGCACCGTTATTCTTGATTGTATATTCGAAAATATGATACTTCGAATCAGGAGTATTTGTCCATGAAAGCGTGCGATAATTCATCGATAAATTATGAGGAGTAGCAGCTATTGCATCATTGAATTTACCATATGTATCAAAATCTGACCATTGCGAAGGATCATTACGTTGAATTGTTTGTGTTGCAGCAAAGTCTTCATCAGTAGCACCACCAGTAGCACCACGAACATTATCAGAAACACCTGTTGATGTTCCAACCATGAACCCTGTTTCATAAGCAACAGTTCCACCATTCATATAGTCGAAACCTAATCCTTCTGTCTGCCCTGTTCCATTATAACAAATTCTTCCTTTACTTGAATTAGTTGTAAAAATATCATTCATCGTGATATTCATATAATCAACATTTACAGTTTTTGTGAAAGTTTGTGTTGAAGTATAAGCACCATCCACAAATGTTAATGTAAAAGTAATTACTGTATTTTGAGGAGCGTTCGCGTTAATCTTAACAGTGAACGGATCAGCAGAATTATTTATAGTTGCTAATGTTCCTAACACACCAACTGTAGTACTATTATCAAGAATAGTTACAAATGTTGAAGTTGTAGAAAGTGTTACTGTTAATGCTGTAGTTGGCGATAAGTAATTTGTAAAATCACCTGTAATACGTAACGTATCATTCACGATGAAAACATTATCGTTATTGTCAACCGTTACTAAATTATTTGCTCTTACTGAAGGACCTGTTTGTGTTAACCCTTTGTAAAGATTAATACGACCAGTACCTAATTTACCTTGGTAACCACTGTTTGCAGCAACACCATAAATATTATCACAAGTGATACGTAATTGCTCTCCTACTTGTAAACCTGTGAATGTTGGATTTTGCGACTTGATAATTGCAGCACATCCAGCAGCAATTGGAGAAGCCATTGATGTACCACTCATGCTGGTGTAAGAATTATCAACCACTGTAGAGAAGATATTATTTCCAGGAGCACAAACATCGATGTATGTTCCGTAGTTTGAGAAACTTGCTTTTGAATCGTTTGAGTTTGTTGCAGCAACACATAATGCATTTGGATAAGCAGCAGGGAAAAATTCTAAACTTGAATTATTATTACCTGCAGCAACAACCACTAAACAATTCTGATTGTTCGTTGCATAATCGATGATGTTTTGACCGAATGATCCACCACCAGCACCACCCCAAGAGCAGTTGATAATCTGACATCCTGCATCCGCAGCGTACGTAATTCCTTCATAAGCTTTCGTTAATGCTCCTGTTGCATCAGCAATTTTCACAGGCATAAATTTGCATTTAAATCCAGGACCTGCTACCCCTACGCCGTTATCAGTTACCGCATCTGCACATCCTGAAACGTGACTACCATGATCACATGTAGCACATGTTCCTACCATCGCGTCATTATCGTTTTCACCTACATCCCATCCAGAGAAATTATCAATATAACCATCGTTGTCATCATCTACTCCATTAACTGGATCGTTATAATTATGTTTAAGGTTAGCAGCTAAATCGGGATGATCTGTGTCTGTACCTGTATCAGTAATTCCAATAACAACATTCGTATCTCCTTGTTGAACTCCCCATGCATCAAACAACTTCACCTTTGCTAAAAACCATTGTGAACCTTGTTGAGGATCGTTTGGTGTGTAAGCAACAACCTTAGGTAAAAACTTTGGTTCTGCATATTCAAACACTCCTGTTTTTAATAATGCATTAATTGTTTTTTCTAAATCTGCGTCCGACTTATAATGAAATTCATAAATCAAACTTAAATCGATTAAAGGCATTCCGTATTCATTTATATCACGCGATGGCTTTAAATGACGAGGGAAAATTTTTGCTAATGATTGTTGATTAGTAGAAGCAAGTATTCGTTGTACTGCAGCAATGTTGATTTGTTCATTAGTGCAAGATGCTCTGTACTGATCTTTTACTTTTAATACAATTGTTTTTGCAATGTAATCATCAGCTGAAACATTAGCGGGTATGCGGTAGCTTTGGCCTGCACCTGGAACACCTGCTGTTACTGTAGTTAGCGTCAGTAATAAACCAGCCGCTAATAGTTGTAAGGATTTTATCATAAGTTTTGGTTCGTGAGCCACGAAGTTAAAAAAAACAGGCAATTTAACAACCCCCAAGTGTAAGCGAATTATCAAATTTTATATTGCCATTTTTCGTCAATTTTTAAACCTTTTAAAAGTGATAAGCCACCTGCATTTTAACCTCGTATTCAGGGAATACCTTCTTATTATCAGCGAGTTGCAAATAGCTTAGCGCTCGACTGCCTCTAACCCATACATGCAAATTCCTAGCAGGTTTATAATGAACCATTAGATAAATAGCCTCTCCATTCCCAAAAAAAGCCCCCAAATTATAGGAACCAGGTAAATCGCTCTGATAGGAATACATTCTCGTCGAATATGAATCTGTACGATAAACACTTGCTCTCATCGAGAATGAATACGGCTTTAACATGGGCTTGTACTGAACATCTAAATACGCTAACATTCCCGATTCTTTTGCTTGCTGATTCAAAAAGGTTAAATCGTATCTACCTGTAATTTGAATACGATTGATTTCAGTTCGGAATTGAAATCGTAGCGACCTTGTTGTTGATTCATTTATATCTGAGGTATGCACATCACTTTCTATAACTTCTTTCTGATTTTTTGTTTGGTGATAGCGCAAACTTATACTTGATGTTTTAGCAGGTGTATACATAAATTGCAAGGAATAATCTTGTCCGTATGAAGGCATGTTTATCTGATATTTCAACCATGGGAATTTATACAAATCGTAATAAGCACTCAGCTGAATTTTTTTGTTGTAAGTATAATTACCTCCGATATAAAATCCATTTTCATTAGAAACTTTACTGTTTTCGCCAAACGCGTTTGAATGAAATGAAAAATAATTTTTAGAATAATATCGGTGAAGTAGACTCACAGAAAAATTCTTTTCGATACTTGCAATGATGCCATTTACCAACGCAGGTGATAAATTCTCGTCAATTGCGATTTCCCCGAAATAATTAAAATTGCTTCTTGTCCCCGAATAAGAAATTGATTGATTAAAACTATTTTTTCCTTTGAAAGCATAGTAGTTGTAATAATCGATATTGGGTTTTATCGTAATACTGTTTGAAGTGAAAACAGAATTCAAACCGATTGTTGTATTTCTAACCAACATTGAACATGCCGAACCAACAACCATTTGCTTCATACTATTTTTATGCTCGAGCTCTAAATCAGTTCGATGATAGCCATCTGTTTTTATCGATTGAATATAATCGCCATTTAAACTATCAGAATAAATAGTTGCGTCTTGATTTTTATAGGAAATCCAATTTGTGATTTTTATTTTTTTAATTTGATAGTCGATGGCCACACCTCTGAAAAATCCGAACTCCGACATTCCGTTGTAATCTTTAATTCCGATTTCTTGCTTACGGATAGTGACTATATCGGACGTTTTACCAAGCGACATCCCCTGCCAGATTACCAATCCTTGCCCTAGTTGTATTTGATAGTCGCCAAAAGTGATTTTATTTATACTTCGGATATTCTTTAGCGTTAGATGCGATGAAATAAAATCGAAGCCCTTCACTTTTTTCGTAAACTGAAATGCTTCGCCTGCATCTTTTTCTGCATTTAAAACAAAGTTAACTTTCTCGCTCACATTTAATTTTAAACCAATTGCTTCGCGATATTTACTTCCATTATAATTCCATTCTTCAACCCCATTGCTATTCGAAAAAGGAGCAGAAATACGAGCTATAACACTACCAGATGTCTTTTTAAAATCTACCACTTGATTCATAGATATTGGTATTTCAAATGACAGAACGATTTTCAATTTTTCAAGTCGATCAATGCTTATCATATCCAACGCTTGCATCTCCTCCACCGAATAAAAATAGCCGTACTTGCTTCGATAACTTACAATTGAATCGACTTCCCTTCCTACAAACAATCCTGATTGAAGCAGTTGCGCTTTATTCGCGAAATTAATTTTCAGATGTTCAACGCTATCTACAAATAACTGATCTTGAAAATTAGCATTCACCAATTCATCGTCGCTGATAGCAGCTCCGAAATCAGAACCATTGTTCTGTGCTTGAACATAACTACAACTTATTAGTCCAAGTAAAAATAAAATCTTCTTCATCTTACAGCTGTGTTGTTATTCCGATAAAAGGCGATAATCCTAATGAATAATTATACTTCGATCCAACAATATAACCCAATCGCTTTTTAGTATACGCAAACTGAAAAGCGGTTGCTGCCGACAAACAATCGAACGTCAATTGGATTTTAAAATCATCCGAAGGAAAATATGACATGCCTACATAGCAATCAGAATTTAGCTGCGATAAACTAGCATCTACATTAAACACAATCGAATTACTATAATCGTAACGCATGGCTAAAACCAAATGATCAATTCGCTTAGTTGTTTTCAATGTGGCAATCGACAATCGACTATAAACATTCAGCGAATTACTAAACTGAACTAAACACGATGGTTCTACTAACAGTGACGACTTAACCAAATAATCGTTACTGAACTTTTGCGATTGATAGTTCATTGTTAATCCTGCCGTAATTGCGTTGCTGTATTTTTTCGCATAGCCAACCACCAACGTATTTTCTGCATACTGATTAAACCGCCTCGTTTCATAATAAATCCTCAACTGTTCCTTTGGCCGGATGCGCTTCTGCAAATAAATTGCTTGCTTGTTTAATTCTTTAACTCCGCCAGGCGAATAACAAAATACTCCCGCATGCCATAAGCTATCTGGCATCATCGAAATAGCATTTGTCGAAATTATTTGATGCGGCGAGACTTCCAGCTCAGAAAAAATTCCTTTCCAATCTGGTTGCACTTGTGCGCAAGAAATTAATGGGGATAATATCCCTACGGCAATGCCTGCCGTTATCAATCGTTTTTTCATAAAAATTAATTCATCCCCCTTTGAAAATGGAAAGGACTTTACTGGTTATAATTAAATTACTTTGCTTTTTTCTTTGGTGCTTTAGTAGCCTTAGCTGCATTCTCCATTTCTGTCGCTGCTTTCAAGACTTTCACTTTTAATCCGTTTTTAAAGTCGGATACTTTCTTCAATAACTTCTTATCACCTGCACTTAAAATTTGCGCTGCTAAAATTCCTGCATTCTGTGCTGCATTCAATGCAACGGTTGCAACAGGTACACCATTTGGCATTTGTAAAATCGATAAAATCGAATCCCAACCATCAATACTATTACTCGACTTCACAGGAACACCAATTACAGGCAAGGGAGTTACGGATGCTACCATTCCTGGCAAATGTGCTGCTCCACCTGCTCCTGCAATGATCACCTTAATTCCTTTTTTATCGGCTTGCTTCGCATAATCGAACATGCGCTCAGGCGTGCGATGCGCCGACACCACTGTCATTTCATAAGCAACACCAAATTGCTCTAATATGTTTGCAGCTTCTTGCATAACCGGCAAATCGCTGTTGCTTCCCATAATGATTCCTACTAGTGGCTTATTCATATTGCTTTACATTATCGAGTTAATACTTTTATTTGTTTCTGAACTAATCGTGCTTTTTCAATAGCTGCTTCAATGGTTTTATCTAATACAGTTACGTGTCCCATTTTACGCATCGGCTTTGTTTCTTTCTTTCCGTATAAATGCACATATACACCTCCGTTAGTCATCGCATCCTGAATACCATCATAATGTGCTTCTCCTGTATGTTCTTTTTCTCCCAATAAATTAATCATCACCGAAGGCATGATAATCGAAGTATCTCCCAACGGCAGACCCATAATCGCACGTAAATGCTGTGCATACTGCGAAGTAATATTCCCTTCAATTGTTTGATGTCCGCTGTTATGCGGCCTCGGCGCAATTTCATTTACTAATACCTCTCCCGATTTCGTCACGAACATCTCCACCGCCAGAATACCTGTCATGCCCGTTTTCTCAATTACTTTTCGGGCAATTGTAATTGCTTTTTCTTTTATTTCATCGTTAATTCTCGCAGGACTACATAAAAACTCCACCAAGTTCGCATCCGGATTAAACTCCATATCTACCGGAGGATAATGAACGATATCTCCCGCAGTATTTCTTGCAACAATCACCGCTATCTCACAATCAAAATCGACTAACTTTTCTAAAACACAAGGTGCATCAAATGCCTCATTCAAATCATCAACACTTTTTATTTTCATCACTCCTTTGCCATCGTAACCGCCTTTTCTCAATTTCAGAATAGCAGGAAACTCATCCACAAATTCTTTCAAATGCTCTTTATCGTGAATCAATTTAAAATCGGCAGTTGGAATATTATGCGATGCAAAAAATTCTTTTTGAATTCCTTTATCCTGCACCATGGCTAATATTTGCGGCTGCGGATAAACCAATACACCTTCTTTTTCCAATCGCAAAAGTGCATTGATATTCACATGTTCAATTTCAATCGTCAAAAGATTAACGTTCTTTCCAAACTCATACACGGTTTCTTCATCACGAAAGTTGCCGCATTCAAAATGCTCCGTTAAATATTTACACGGCGCATTCGGATCTGGGTCCAGCACCGACGTAGAAATATTTAGATTAATCGCTTCCTGAATAAGCATGCGTCCAAGCTGACCACCTCCAAGAATTCCTAATTTAAAATCTTTACCTGCGAATTGTAATTGCATATCTGGCGGCAAAAATAAATGCTTTCTTTTACAATTACCCGATAATAAGCATTTACAAACGTTTAATTTTTGCTGAAGCGCCATTTCACTTCCATAATTCACAAAAATCACGTCCTATTTTATCGTACACCCCCGCTTTTTCCCTCTATTTCCTTACCTTCGTGCCTTCTTATGAAAAACGAAGTACAAGTCCACGATAAGGTATTCGTACCTTTTATCACCGCTGCCGAATTACAGGCAAAAAGTGTTGAGCTAGGTCAGAGAATCAACGAAGATTATCAAGGGAAACGTCCGCTTGTAATTGGTGTGCTTAATGGCTCCGTTATTTTTATGGCCGATTTACTTCGAAACATTCAACTTCCTTGTGAAATCGGATTTATTCGCGTGAGCTCGTACGAAGGCACTTCATCAACAGGCGTCGTAAAGAATGTCATCGGATTGAACGAAAGCATTGAAGGTCGTGATGTAATCATCGTTGAAGACATTATCGATACAGGCGATACGGCCTTGTACCTTATCAACGAATTCAAAAAACAAAATCCAGCGAGCCTAGCATTTGCTACATTATTATTCAAACCAGCTTCGCTTCGTCAGCCAGTAAAACCAGAGTATGTAGGATTTGAAATTCCTCCTGCATTTGTAGTGGGTTATGGCCTCGACTACGACGGACTGGGAAGAAATCTTGCCGACATCTATCAACTAAAAAGTTAACTCAATATCCTATGTTAAATATCGTTTTATTTGGCCCTCCGGGAGCAGGAAAAGGAACTCAATCAGAAAAATTAATTCATCAGTATCATTTGGTGCATCTTTCTACGGGAGATATCTTCCGTGCAAACATCAAAGGTGGAACTGAATTAGGAAATAAAGCAAAGCAATTCATGGATCAAGGTCAGTTAGTACCTGATGAAATCACGATTGGCATGCTTGAATCAGAAGCAGACAAACATCCTGATGCGAAAGGTTATATTTTCGATGGGTTTCCTAGAACTCCGAAGCAAGCAGAAGCATTGGATAACTTTTTAACATCGAAAGGAACTGCTATCAGCGGTATGATTGCTTTAGAAGTGGATGAAGAAGAATTAAGAACGCGTTTGATGATTCGTGGTAAAGATTCTGGTCGCCCAGATGATCAAGACCCTGCGATTATTCAAAAGCGTATTGATGTTTACAAGAATGAAACAGAACCTGTGCGTGATTTTTACATGGCACAAAATAAATATACAGGCATTAACGGTATTGGTACAATCGAAGAAATTTTCGGTCGTTTATGTACTGCAATTGATGCAATAAAATAAAAAATTATGTCGGGAAGTAACTTCGTTGATTATGTAAAAATTTGTTGTCGCTCTGGAAAAGGCGGAGCTGGCTCTGTGCATTTTCACCGAGACAA
>CANFIN010000035.1 GCA_947447155.1 Bacteroidota bacterium
ATCGGTTATATTGATGATGACCGTGTGATGAATAGTTCACGCTCTACCATTGGTTATATCGAAGAGGGTAGAGTCACCAATAGCTCACGATCTACCATCGGTTACTTTGATGATGTGCGAAGAGTAGATGCTGCAGCGTATTTCTTTTTCTTTTTTCGTTAAATAGCAATAACTAAAAAGGCCACTCTCGCTTCGATTTTGCTTTAATTAAATAAGCAATCATACCCATTGCATTTACAATTGATTTAATAAGGGAGTAATCGCGTCTATTAAGGCGGTTGTTACATATTTTATTTTTATTAAGTCAATTTGATAAAAATAAACCATAAATATTGTAAATTAATTAAAATTGTTATATTTGAATAAATATTATTAAAAATAAATGAAACATATCTGTCTTATAATTTTAATATTTGTTTTTTGTAGGCCCGCACAAGCTCAAATAAATCTTGTGCCTAATCCGAGTTTTGAGGATACTTTAAATTGTGATAGTTTTTCTATAATTTATGCAGGATATCCTTGGTTTACGCCAACCAATTGCACTCCTGATTATTTTTATGGATTTAATCCTATGTGTGGTAATTCTGCATTTCAAAATCCTTGTGGATTTCAAATACCTTACGACGGAAATGCATATGTAGGTTTATTTCTTACTGATGGAACAAACACTAGAGAATATATTAGTACTGTTTTATTAGATACTTTAATTTTAGGAAAGGAATATTATTTAGAGTTTTATATATCGCGTGCAAATTTATTTGAATTGGCAACAGATGATGTCGGAGCTTTTTTAAGTAATCAATTGCCAAATAATTCAGTTTGTTCCTATCTTCAATGTCAGCCTCAAGTTGAAAATTCACAAGGAGATTTTATTGTTGATAGTTTAAATTGGACCAGAGTTTCTGGAAAGTTTACAGCAAATGGTGGGGAAAAATATTTGACGATTGGGAATTTTAAAGATAGTATTAATACTTCTATAATTGATGCAGATAGTGGTAATGGTATTTTTAATAATTCGTATTATTATATAGATAAAATTAGCCTATTTATGATAGATTCTATGCAGGGAGTTGATTATTTTGAATCAACAATTAAGTATTTTGAAGTATATCCTTCAATAATAAATAAAGGAGATATATTATTTGTAAATTCAAATTTTTATAATAATTGTCAATTTGAATTATATTTTTCGGATGGTAGAAAAAAAATGAATGGTGTTGTGTATCCTGGAATTAATCAATTTGACACGTTTGGATTTATGCCTGGTATTTATTTTCTATATTTATATGATAATGAAAAAATATTTTCAGTAAAGTTCATAATATATTAGTATTGTATTATAAAATTAGGCAGGAATATTTATATCGAATATTTTGAATGCTAAATGATTTAAACAGTAAATTAACTATAAAATAAAAAATTATGAAAAAATTAGTTGCGATTTTGGTGTTTCTGCATTCGTTTAATTTAACTAATGCTCAATGGAATTTAAATGGTAATGCTGGAACTAATTCAGGTTCTAATTATGTGGGGACGACTGACAATAATGGATTATCTTTTGGTACATTCGGTGTATTAAAAATGCATTTAGCTGTTTCTGGAGAACTAGGCCTTGGTACAACAACACCCGCCTCATGGCTACATGTTGCCCCTTCCGGTTCATCGGAAAGTTTCAGAACAGTATCTTCTTCCATAACTACTGCAGATGCTTGGAAAATGTTTAGAGGCACGCAAGAAATAGGTAGGTTATGGTTTGGAAGTTCTGCTAATGCTTTTAATATAAATGGTACAAGAGGTCCGTTACATTTTTTAACCGGTTCAACAACAGGTACTACTACTAATTGTGCTGAATTTATTGGTGGTACTGGTTCTGATAAAGGTTGGCTTGGGTTAGGTGATTGGAGCAATTTTACAGCAAAAACCAATTTGCATATTCATACATCTTCAGCAGGTAATGCCGGTATTCAATTAACTAATACTACAACCGGAAGCTCTGCTACGGATGGATTTAGAATTATAAACGATAATGTAGGGGCCGTTTCTCTTTACAATTGGGAGGATAAAGAAATTTATTTTGGAACAGGAAATTCTGGAGGAGGAGGTTCATTAGGCAATAGAATGGTAATAATGGGAGGATCAAATTTTGGTCGTGTTGGTATTGGAACCAATAGTCCAGGTGCTAAACTACATATTTATGATCGCACTGACGGCCCAATTGGTGTTGATGACATTGGTATTATTTTAGAACAAATTGTGGATACAAGCCACTCTACGGCTATTGGTGCACGTATCGATGTAAGTGGTGGTACGGGAACTTCTGGAATGGTAATAGCCGTAGATAATCAATCCAGTAATACAAATGTAACAATGCATGGTATTTTTAATAGATGCAGAAATACGGGGCCCTCAAATGTTCAATACGCATTTAATTATTATGCGCAAAATGAATCAGCATGTAGTGCAACCAATAAATATGGTTTTTTTGCTGAGATGAGCGGTGCTAATTCAACTAACAGTTATGGTGGTTATTTTAGTTCGACAATTACGGGTGCAAACAATTACGGACTTAATGCAATAGCTTCTGGTGGTAGTAATTTAAACTATGCAATTCGAGCTACAACTCCAGTTGGAACATGTGTTTCTGGTGGACCTTGTACTACTGCTGCTGGATATTTTGATGGAGATGTATTTGTAACTTCTGGTTCATATATTTCATCTGATGTTATGTTTAAAACTAATATACAACCAGTAAATAATGCTAGTCAAATTTTATCTGCATTAAATGTTAAAACTTTTGATTTTAATCAATCACAATTTGGAAATGTTAATTTACCGAAAGGTAATCATTATGGTCTAATCGCACAAGAAGTAGAAGGTGTTTTGCCAAATTTGGTAAAGTCAATTAAAGCACCCGAACTAATAGATTCAATAAATGGATTAGTTTATCCTGAATTTAGTTACAAGGCTGTAAATTACACAGAATTTATACCTCTGCTTATTAAGGCTTATCAAGAACAACAACAAGTAATAGACTCTCTAATTAATTCCATAAATGTTCAAATTCCAATAATTAATCCACAGAATAAACAACAAGTAACTTTATCAAATGCTCAAGGCATAATTCTACAACAAAATGATCCAAACCCTTTCATTGAAAGTACACGAATAACTTATCAATTGCCTGATGATGTTCATGATGCAAAAATTATTTTTACAAATTTAGCTGGAGTTGTAATCAATACAGTTATCATTAACAATAGGCAGGCAGGTGAATTGGAGGTTTATGCATCTGATTTAAGCAAAGGAATATATAATTATACTTTAATATGTGATGGGAAGGTTATCTCAACTAAAAAAATGGTAAAGCAATAATTCTTTACTTAAATTTAATTATTACAAGCCCTGGGAATTAAATCTAGGGCTTGTTTTTTTAATAAAATGTAGGGTAAATAGTCTTTTATATTAATTCACTTTTCTTAACAATTAAAAAGGCCACTCTTGCTTCGATTTTGCTTTAATCATATAAGCAAGTATTCCGGTTGTAATTACAATCACACCTGAAATCATAAATGTAGTTCCGGTTGATATAAAAATTGCCAGCCACATGATAATTGCAATAATCACAGGCAAAGGATATAACGGCATCTTAAACGGAAATACAATAGACTTTTTCTTTCGCATCATCATGAGTCCAATGGCTTGTCCGATAAACTGAACCAGTATTCGCATTGCTAGTATTGCGGTAATCACCTCCGTTAGTTTAAACAATAAGCTAAATACAAAAGCTGTAATTCCTAATCCAATAAGTGCAATATGCGGGAAGTTTTTGGTTGGATGCAATTTCGCAAACACTCTGAAAAATTCTCCTTCTTTCGCAGCTGCATACGGTACGCGCGAGTAACCTAGCATCACAGCAAATAAACTCGCAAAGGCAATCCAAAGTATTAAAACAGTTCCAACAGTTGCTGCTGTTGTTCCGTATAGCTTTTCTAAAAATAGACTCACAATAAATTTAGATTCTGCTGCTTCTTTCCAGGGAATCACACTAACCACACTCATGTTCATAAGCAGATACAATATAGCAATACCAATAACTGAAAGTAACATGCTTCTCGGAATGATTTTTTCTGGCTGTTTGATTTCGCTTCCTAAATGGCAAACGTTGTAATATCCTAAATAACTATAAATTGTTTTTACAGATGCTGCTCCTAAAGCAACTCCAAAAAGAGCATTCACTTGTAATCCGTTATTCATTTCATGAAGCGGTTGCATAAGTTGTCCGTTTTGAAATCCTCCCCAGATAATCCAAAGTAAAGTTCCAATTACACCCACCCACAACAAGGTGCTCATTTTTCCAATGGTACTAATATTTCGGTAAAGCAAGGCCGTTAGTAAGAGAACCACACTTCCAGAAACAATTCTCGAGCTAACTTCATCCAACGGAAATAAATAGCCAGCATACATCGAAAATCCGATAGCACCACTCGCAATTACCAAAGGTGCTTGTATCATCGTTTGCCAGGTGTATAAAAACGACATGAGCTTACCCCACGATTTTTCTCCATACGCCGTTCTTAAAAAATAAAAACTGCCTCCCGCATTTGGCAACGCAGCTCCCAACTCTGACCATATTAATGAATCAATCAACGATAAAAATGCTCCTGCAATCCATGCATAAATAAACCAGGGTCCATACATCATTTGTATTACCAATGGCAACACGACAAATGGACCAATTCCTACCATATCAATCATGTTTATAGCAGTGGCCTGAAATAATCCAAGTCGACGTTCTAAATGTGGTTGCTTGCTTTGCATCTCCGAAAAATAGAAATAATTTTCAATTAAAGGCAGATTAATTACCTTTACAAAAATCATTAGTTATGTTATTAGTTTGCGACTCAGGCTCAACCAAGGCAGATTGGTTATTATACGACGGAAAAGAAATCAAAGGACCATTTCATACCATCGGATTTAATCCACTTTTTCACTCTACTGAATTTGTGTTTCAAACCATGCAGGCCGCTTCTGATTTTAAAGACTTTGCTGATAAAATAACAGAAGTGAAATTCTTTGGTGCCGGATGTTCTAATCCTTCAAGTAAAGAAACTGTTGCTGCTGGCTTGCGCTCGTATTTTTTAAATGCGCATGTACATGTTGAGCACGATTTGCTTGCATGTGCCTATGCAACTTGCGGAAATGAACCAGGTATTTCTTGTATTCTAGGTACAGGTTCCAATGCTTGTTGGTTTGATGGGAAAGAAGTGCACGAAGGCAATTTCGGATTAGGTTATATCTTAGGTGATGAAGGAAGTGGTTCTTACCTTGGAAAAAAATTACTTACACATTATTTGTATGGTATGCTTCCAAAGGAAGTGTCTGAAGATTTTTATAATTCGTTTAAGCTTGACAAGGTGAGTATCGTAAATCAGGTTTACAAGCAACCGAATGCGAATGTATGGTTAGCGTCTTTCGCAAAATTTATTGGTAAGCATCAGGAGAACCCAGCTATCGCAAAGATGATTCAGGATAGCTTCAGAGATTTTTTAACGATTACTGTTTGTAATTATCCTGATTATAAAAATAAGATTGTTCACTTTGTTGGATCAATTGCCTTTTTATATCAGCGTGATTTAAGACTTGTAGCTGATTCACTCGATATTAAAATTGGTAAAATTATTAAGCAGCCGATTGATGATTTGATGGAGTATTATATCCATAATTAATCATTTCAACTTCACACCTTCACCAACAAAGGCACTAACGTCTGCGCCGTGACGAATTAAGTCGCGAACGATAGTAGATGATAAAGGTGCGTATAGTGGAGACGTAATCAGAAATACAGTTTCAATGTTACTTTCAACTGCATAATTCATCTGTGCAATAGATTTCTCATATTCAAAATCGATTGCGTTACGAACACCACGCAAAATAAAATGGGCATGAATCGTTTTGCAAAAATCGACTGTTAGTCCGTCGTAAGGCATCACTTCCACTTGAGGATATTCTTTCAAACTATCTTTTACAAACTGAATACGATCGTTAATAGGAAACATGTAATTCTTCTGTGCGTTGTTTCCAATCCCAACAATAATTTTATCAAATAAATCAAGTCCTCTCGTAATAATATCAATATGTCCTGTTGTTATAGGATCAAAACTTCCTGGGAATAAAGCGATTTTCGACATAGTATTTATTTTTATTTATTCGAAGAATGTAAAGCTAACAAATCCATATTTTCTGGTTTGTAAATAATGAGGCAACTGACTAAAATCAACTGCCGAAGAATGTTCTAATATAAAAACACCGTTCGGTTTTAATAGCTGATTTTCAAAAACAAGATTCACTAATTCGCTCGCAGGAGTTTCTTCGTAAGGAGGATCGGCAACAATAATATCTACAGGTGTTTTGCTATTCTTCAAGTAGGTAAGTACATCCGATTGAAGAACGTTGAGTTGTTTGCTGATACCTAATTGTTGTGCTGTTTTGTTCATGTAGTTACAGCAGGCACCATCTTTATCAATAGCGGTAATAACATGACATCCGCGCGAAGCAAATTCAAAACTTAAATTCCCGGTTCCTGCATATAAATCTAAAACAGAAATTTTTTCAAACGAATAATAATTATTCAGAATATTAAAGAGTCCTGTTTTAGCAAAGTCAGTAGTTGGTCTCACCGGTAAGTTGCTCGGTGCAATTAATTTTTTGCCTCTAAATTGACCGCTGATTATACGCACAGTATCTGAGAAAATAATAAGTGATATTGAGAAGGTAATAGTTGGTCGAAGCCGTAAGCGTATTCAAGGTTTTCTGGTTTATCACCCAACATCAAATAACGAATATACTTTTGCGCAATAAGCCACGCGGCAGAATTTCTTTCAACCTCTCCCAAAACAATTACTTGATGCACATCAGGATTCAATTGCAATTGCTCCATCACATAAAGCAAGTAATAAATGAAATCTTCTCCTGTTTGATGTTCAAATGAATTGCAAAATAAAAGTTCATTTCCTTTGCAAACTACAATATCCATCATGTGTTTTCTTACATTAACCATGACTGCAGGATATTGACGATGTTTGTTATTCATCAGTTGCAATTCAATAAAGCTCGATAATGAATTTACCAAAGAAGCTCCATTGAAATAGGTAGAGATAGCAGCGTTAAATTCAAAAGGAATACTGTAAGTCAAATGCGTATTAGCAATCGGTAGGAAGTCGGAGTAAACAATATCTGAATGTTTTAATCTGCTTACCAGCGATAAACCGTCGCGCATATTTTCTCTGCTGAATAAAGGATCAGGAGTTAGCGCGCAAGCATTCGTTTGAATTGATAAAACCTTTTTAGAAGGATTGTAATTTCTAAGAATATCATCGGATGCAAAAACGGTTTGAAAAAACTCAGCTGATTTGCCAGAGCCCATCAAAATATGATAGTCCTTTAAAACAACGGCTTTGTTGCGTGCTTTATCTAAAATATAATAGCAGAACTGATGATCATCAATAGTCGCGAACAGCACTCCGTTGTCAACCATTCCGTGTTCGAATGATTCATCAATGATTTGTCGTTTTAAATTAACTTGGATGCCTGTCATTTCCATGATTGTCCAAAAATAACAATTACTTATGATTACTTTTGTCATTCCAGTAATTTTTATCCATGAATTCAGCCCTAGTTTCTAAAATTCGTAATCTGCTTCACGCTTCTATGGAGCTGGTTCCTACGGATGGGCAATCAAAATTCATCGATACATTTAGTCGCTTTGCCGCAGATGAATCGGGTGGAATTTTTATTCTGAAAGGTTATGCTGGTACAGGGAAAACCACGATGATGTCGGCTGTGACGCGCGTGTTTAACAATATTGTATTATTGGCCCCAACAGGAAGAGCAGCTAAGGTCTTGTCTAATTATACAGGCAAGGCAGCATATACCATTCACAAACATTTGTATATTCCTGCTACTACTTCCGATGGAAGGATGTGGCTTCGTCCTGCAGAGAATAAATTTCATAAGACCTTGTTTATTGTCGACGAAGCCTCGATGATTCCTGATGCAGCAATCGATGATGAAGGCGCTGTTTTTCCTGGTGTGAATTTGCTTACGGATTTAATTAGTTACGTTTACAGCGGACCTGGTTGCCGTTTGATGCTGGTAGGTGATACCGCGCAGTTGCCTCCTGTGCATTTTGATACGAGTCCTGCATTAGATGCCGATCATTTAAAATATCGTTTTCGTCGCGAGGTTTATCAAACGGAATTGACAGAGGTAGTGCGTCAGAAAAACGATAGTGGAATTCTTTATAACGCTACGCATATCCGTGAACATATCCGGGAAGAAGATGAGAATATCGAATTTGATTTGAATGGCTACAAAGATATTGTTCGCGTAACTGGAAATGATCTGGTGGATTTAATGCATACGGTTTATAAAGAGGAAGGCAAAGAGAATGTACTATTGATAACGCGAAGTAATAAATCCGCTATTCAGTATAATCGTCTGATTCGTTTTAATCAGATGTGGATGGAGAATGAGATTGATGCAGGTGATCAATTGATGGTGGTAAAGAATAATTATCATTGGATTGATGAAGAACATCCCGCGAATTTTATTGCTAACGGTGATGTGATCGAGGTGCAAAAAATTCATCGTTTCGAAGATGCTTTTAATTGTCGTTTTGCATTAGCAACAATCAAACTAAATGATTATCCTAATGAACCAGCTATTGAAGCCTATCTGTTATTGGATACATTAAGTAGTGAAGCACCTGCACTTTCTAAAGACCAGCAGAATAAACTCTATAATGCATTACAAGATTATTACGCAGCCGAAGAGCCTGATAAGCGTCGCCGTAGTGCGCTGATTCGTAAAGATCCTTATTACAACGCGCTGCAGATTAAATTCGCGTATGCAGTTACATGTCATAAATCGCAAGGCGGACAATGGCCTGTAGTATTTGTCGATCAGGGATATTTTACAGAGGATATGCTCAATATCGAGTATCTGCGTTGGTTGTACACTGCAATAACACGTGCATCCAAGAAAGTGTATCTGTTGAATTTTTCGGATTCTTTTTTTCAGAATTAGCAATAGACAATGGTTGAAAAATCACTTTAGATTTTTACAATTGTATCATTCATTCCGTTATATTTAGCCATTGAAATTTTCAAATGAGCAATCCAATCATTGAAGTAAAAAATATTTATAAGTCATACGGACAATTACCTGTGTTAAAGGGCGTAAACATGTCGGTTAATAAGGGAGAAGTTATTTCCATTGTAGGCTCGAGTGGGGCAGGTAAGAGTACCCTAATGCATATCATTGGTACGCTAGATCAGGCGGATAAAGGTGAAGTATTCATCGATAATAAAGAGCTATCTTCCCTTAAAGGAAAATCGTTAGCAGATTTTAGAAATAAACACATTGGATTTGTGTTTCAGTTTCATCAGTTACTGCCTGAGTTTACAGCATTAGAAAATGTATTGATGCCAGCATGGATTGCCGGTGAGAATGATGCAGAAGCAACCAAAAGAGCCCAGGCCCTACTTGAAAGAATGGGTTTGTCAAATCGCGCTGCTCATAAGCCATCAGAGCTTTCTGGAGGTGAGCAACAACGAGTAGCTATTGCAAGAGCACTAATTAATAATCCTGCAATTATTTTAGCAGATGAGCCTTCTGGGAATCTAGACTCTACAAATGCAGCACAACTTCATCAACTCTTTTTTGAGCTTCGAAAAGAAATGAATCAAACTTTCGTTATTGTTACGCATAATAACGAACTAGCTGATATGGCAGATAGAAAATTAACAATCAAAGACGGAATAATTTAAATAGCTGGAAGTGGGAATATCAATTATAACAGAATACTCAATCGCATTTGATTTTTTATGCCTCGCTTTAGGAGCATTGTTTTCATATTTGTTGTATCGAAATAGTAGTTTTTCGAGAGATTTACCAAAATGGTTGTTCTATATTGTTACAGGTGCTCGTTTTTTATTAATTAGTTTTTTAAGTTTCCTTTTATTAGGACCCATGCTAAAAGTAGTGTCGCGCGAAGTAGAGCGACCAATTGTTATCATTGCGGTTGATCATAGTAAGTCGCTTGTAAATACAAAAGATTCGGCTGCAGTTTTAGCGAAAGTAAATAGCTTCTTAGCAAAAGCGAAAGCGGACTTGCCCGCTGAATTTGATTTGAAAATTCTTTCGTTTGGTGATCATGTAAGAGAAAATACTTCTGAAGGATTTAATGATAAAGCAACTGATTTTACTTCGCTGTATGATGCAATTGATATCAAATTTGCGAATAGAAATGTGGGAGCCATTGTTATTGCGAGCGACGGAATTTATAATGAAGGAAGTAATCCTGTGTATGGACCTGATCGTATTAAGGCGCCTATTTATACGCTAGCGTTTGGCGATACTACCGTTAGAAAAGATGCAGCTATTGCTAAAGTAAATTTAAATAAAGTTGCGTTGTTAGGTAATAGTTTTCCAATGGAAGTAATGTTGGATGCTAAGCAATGTTTAGGAAGCAATTTGCTGCTTTCGGTTGCTGCAGACACAGCGCAAATAGTGTTTTCAAAATCAATTGTTGTTACTTCAAATGATTTCAGAATAAATGTTCCATTGTTTCTAGATGCAAAGAAAAAAGGAATTAGTCGCTATCGTATTTCAATTACAAAGCTAGATGGTGAAGTAACTTATCTTAATAACGCAACAGATGTTTTTATTAATGTAATTGAAAATAAGCAAAAGGTATTAATTCTTTCAGTAGCACCTAATCCTGATATTGCAGCTCTAAAGAATGCTATCGAATCAAGTATAAATTATGAAGTGGTCACTCAAACTGCAAATGAATTTACTGGTCGTGTGAGTGATTATAATTTATGCATACTCCATGGTTTACCTTCAAGCAACAATCCTTCTACTAATCTGATTGATAATTTCAAAAATGCAGGGGTGCCATTGTGGTTTATTTTAAGTGCAAATACGGATATAAATACACTCAATAATTTATCGTTAGGTTTACAGGTAGCCAATAACCGTGGTGGACTTCAAGATGTATATCCTAATTTCTCCAATGGGTTTTCACTGTTTACTTTTTCTGATTTATTGACTGATAAAATCAAGGAATGGCCTCCATTAAGTTCTCCATTTGGAGTTTATATTTTAAAGGCAGGTGCAACATCTTTATTGAATCAAAAAATTGGAGCTATCAATACCAATCAACCGTTAATGGTATTTAGTGACCAGGGCAATTTTAAATCGGTTGTATTAGGAGGCGAAGGCTTGTGGAGATGGCGTCTCGCTGATTATAATTCAAATGGAAATCATGAACTGAGTAATGAACTAATTCTTAAAACAGTTCAGTTTTTAAGTGTAAAAGATGATAAATCGCCGTTTAAAATAAATGTCAAGAATGCATTCAAAGAAAATGAAGCGGTTGTGTTTGATGCGGAATTGTATAATGAAAGTGGTCAGCTGACGAATGTTCCCGAGGCAAAAATTACCATCACTGATCAGAATAAAAAGCAGTTCCCTTATGTGTTTTCAAGAACTGAGAAAGCCTACACTTTAAATATTGGTCAGTTTCCTGTAGGTAAATACTATTATAAAGCAGAAGTAAAGTTAGGTGATATGCTTTTTAATCGTTCAGGAGAATTTAGCGTTAATGCCTTACAGTTAGAGACTGTAAATACCGTCGCTAATCATCAATTGCTAAACTCAATATCTGTAAGAAGTGGCGGTAAAATGTTTATTGATGATAAGTACCAGGATTTAATTGATGTGCTTAAGAAACAGGAAGATTTAAAACCTATGTCGTTTACACGCAAGAAAATGGAGGACATGATAGATTTTACTTGGGTGTTTTTTACTTTGATTTTGCTTGTTGCAACAGAATGGTTTATTCGTAAACGTTCTGGTGGATACTAATTAGATCCGATTTTTACAGGTGTGCCTAAAAAATAGGGCGACTTTCTTAAAAGATATAAATCTAAAAATACTTTAGTCCTTGCAAAGTATTCACGGATATTTATTGCTAACGAATATTCAGGATCAGGGTCTTTTGCATTGTAAGCAACAGCATTCATCTTATAATAGTTGCTAATAAAAAGCGCTCTTTCATTATGAAATTCCTGCGATATTATGGTGATATCATTTTGTCCAAAAACTTTTTTGCACCTTACAACAGAGTCTAGTGTTCTGAATCCAGCAAAATCCATAATAATGGAAGAATCAGGAATTCCCATTTTCATTAGTTCTTTTCGCATTTCCCTTGGTTCGTTGTAAGCGTAAAACCGATTATCACCACTCACAAGAACATACCTTATTTTACCTGAAAAAAATAATGATGCAGCAGCTCTGATGCGATAATAGAAAAAAGGATTTGGTTGTCCGTTCGACATATGTCGGCTAGTGCCTAATACAAGGCCGACTTTATTTTTAGGAATAGCATTCAAATCAGAATAAATTCTTCCTTTCGAAAATTCATTAATTCGCTTGTTGCTATAAAATGAAAAAGCTCCGACAATTATTATAAGATTGGTAAATAATATTACCATTACCTTTTTATTGAGGAATTTTAGATAGGGCAATGACGATGTAGAGAATGAGTTTAACAATTAGAATGGATAAATGGTAAAGCGAAGATAAATTATCTAAGGTGTTTTATTGCAATAGTTTCTTTGATTTATTTTATCAATTGCTCATAAAAATATCTACAATTGAACGACCTATTTTTCTGTTTCTTAATTCAAGCATTATTAAAATGTAAAAAGTTGAATAAATTAAATAAGGAATACAAAGACTAAAGGAATTGCTAAAACTAATTCCTCTTTTATTATCGCTCATTTTCCATAGATTAAATCGAAAATACTTTTCTGGGTTAAATAGCGAACTCCAATTATTTCTAATCTTCCATTTGTGATAAAAGCTGAGTATCAGAATTAAAATAACAACCATAATTACATTAATCGATTGTATATTAAGACCAATAATAAGTAGATATTCTCCAAATAAACGCGGTCGGTTAATAGCAGAATAAATCCCGACTTTATTTTCAGTAGGTACATTATTCCAATCATTAATGGATAGAAAAATAATCGATAATCCAATGAAAATAAGCCATGCGGATAAAAGTAACATGGAATCGGTAATTACATAGTAAAGTGACCCAATTCGGGAATAATAAGCGCCAGTAATCCCCATTAAACTTGTAATTATCCACAAAAAAGGAGGGTAAGATTCGCCCGTTTTCACTCTTAAACTGTGTTTGTTAAACATGTTCATTGATTTTTATTGGATTTTCTTGGAAAGTATTGAATTTTAGCTATATTTCGACTCATCATTATACAATATTATATAAATCTATAATCTATTCGCACTATGGCGAAGAATTCAAAGGTTGTCGCTAAAAAGGCAACGAAGTCAAAAGTAAGTAAAGCGCCGGCAAAGAAAAAGCTAGCACCTAAGAAAGTGGTAGCTAAAAAAGCACCTGCTAAAAAGGTGGTTAAAAAAGTCATAAAGCCAGTTGCTAAAAATAAAGTGGTTGCAAAGAAAGTCGCTACGCCAGCTTTTAAAAAGAAAATGGTTGCAAATAAAGTAGCACCCAAAGCAGTTAAGAAAGCGGCTTTGCCTGTAGCAAAAAGTAAAGTGGTTGCTAAAGTTTCCAAGCCTACAATAACTAAAGTATCTAAACCGCTAGCTAAGAAAGTTGTTAAACATTCGCCTGTTAAGCCAGAGGTTAAAAAGGTTGAAAAAGTAAAAGCTATTGATAAAAAAATAGCAGATAATTCGGCAAAAGTAGTAGCAGCTGTTTCCAAAACTACCAAACCGGTTGAAAAGCAAAAACCTGTAAAGGTTGTGGCTAAATCAAAAGGTAAATTGCCTGCAGAGGAAAAAGTTGATCCGCTGCATGCAAAAGCTGCAAAGGCAATTAAAGAGTTGGAAGAAAGAATGGACTTAAGCAAGGTTCGTCCTCGTTTACAAGCGGGCTCTCCTCCTCCAAAACCAATGCGTCATAAAGAGCCACCTTTAAAATTAATCGAACCTACCAATACTCTTAAGCAGAAATATTCGCTGGAGTTTGAATTCCGTTCATCTCCTAAGATTTTATTTAACAGTATTTCTGATTCGAGTGGATTGGCCGGATGGTTTGCTGACGAAGTGCATACTAAAGATGATATCTATACATTCTTTTGGGATCAAGGTTCTTCTCAAGCAAAAATGGTTGCTATGCAGGAGCCTCGTTTGATTCGCTTTCAATGGCTAGAGGATACAGATGGCACTTATTTTCAGTTTGAAATTAAAGAAGATGATATTACATCAGATGTAGCACTAATCATAACTGATTTTGCACTGAAAGGAGAGCGTGAAACTCAAATCAGATTGTGGGAATCACAAATTCAGCAGTTGAAAATGTTTGTTGGGAGTTTATAACAAAAAAATAAATTGAATAGTGAGATTGTGTTATATACGGTCTCACTATTTTTATGCGTTTTTCTAAGCAATTACCTTACATCTATTACCTTTGCATGCAAGCAACTTATCAGTGAAAAAATTACATAAACTTATATTATCATCATTTGTTGGACCTTTCATTCTAACATTTTTTATCTCACTTTTTGTGTTGTTGATGCAGTTTCTTTGGAAGTATATTGATGATTTAATTGGAAAAGGTTTAGAGCCGTGGGTAGTAGGGGAATTGTTATTCTATACTGCTGCTAATCTCGTTCCTTTAGCTTTACCACTGGCAATACTGGTTTCTTCTATCATGACATTCGGAAATCTTGCAGAGCATTTTGAAATTACTGCTGCTAAAGCTGCTGGTATTTCGTTACAGCGCTTGATGCGTCCTTTGTTTTTAATTGCCTTAGGTATAAGTGTAGGAGCATTTTTCTTCTCGAATAACGTTTTGCCCTATACGAACTTGAAAATGGGATCCCTGTTATATGATATCCGTCAACAGAAACCCTCATTGTCAATTCGGGAAGGTGCTTTTTATAATGGGCTAGATGGATACAGTATTAAAGTTGGTAAGAAAGGTAAGGACGGTAAAACATTATACAATGTTATGATCTATGATCATACTTCCGGAGAAGGAAATAAAAAAGTAGTAATCGCTCAGTCGGGAACAATGCAAACAGCAAACAAGGACAAGTATCTTATCCTAACATTGAATAAAGGTGCTGTTTATGAAGAGCAGAATAAAATAAAAGAAGGGTTTGATCATCATCCCTTGATGCGAAACTCTTTTGAGTCTTATAAAATTCGCTTCGATTTGTCATCATTTAAATTAAATAGAACGAACGAAGACTTATTTAAAGGCGGGCATCAGATGATGAATATGAAACAACTAGATGCATCTGTCGATACCTTTCAGACTGACCTTAACAAGAGAGTAAAAGATGTAAATAATAACCTAAAGCCTTACTTCTTTTTTGTACGGGATACAATTGATGTTTTTTCAAAAATAAAAACGGTAAAATCCATTAATGTTTTTTCGGATAGCAATAAAGTATACCAAAAAATGGCATATGAAAATGCAATGAATCAGTCTCGTTCTATTCAGGCATATATGAATGGAACCTACGAAGACCTAGACGGACGTTATTACAATATCAATAAATATAAAGTGGAGTGGCATCGTAAACTTACTTTGTCGGCTGCATGTTTTATTTTGTTTTTAATTGGAGCGCCATTAGGAGCTATTATCAGAAAGGGCGGTATGGGGTTACCGTTAGTAATTTCTATAATCTTCTTTTTGATATATCATGTAACTAGTATTACGGGAGAAAAAATGTCGAAGGAAGGTGTTATAACACCACTTTCTGGTATGTGGTTATCTTCCTTGGTTTTATTGCCAATAGGGATATTTTTAATTTACAAGGCTACACATGATTCTGCTTTGTTTGATGGAGATGCATATCGCAACTTTGGAAGAAGATTAATTTCAAGAATAAGGAGAAAGTAAATTGAAGGTTTTACAGCTTTGCTTAAAAGTTCCATACCCACCAAATGATGGTGGCGCCATTGCTATGCATAATATGCAGCAGTCGTGGTGGAGCAATGATGTTCAAGTAAAAGTATTAACTTTTAATACCATCAAATATTTAGTCGATCTTGAAAAACTTTCGAATGACTACAAATTAAAATCAAAAATCGAAGGTGTTTTTCTAGATAATCGCGTGAAGATATTTGGAGCATTTAAATCCTTGTTACAAGGTAAATCATACAATGTAGAACGATTTGTAAGTAATGATTTTGCTGAAAAATTAAAAGAAGTATTAAAGAAAGATAAGTACGATGTTGTTCAGCTTGAAAGCATTTATGTTGCTTCGTATATAGATATTATTCGAGAATTTAGTGATGCTAAAATTGTACTTCGAACACATAATGTGGAGTATAAAATCTGGGAACGTCTATCGAAAAACATTGCTAATCCTTTTAAGAAAACATACTTGCAGATTTTAACGGCTCAATTAAAAAAATACGAGTCAGGTATATTAAATCAAGTCGATGCAATATTGCCTTTAACCTGGGATGATGCAACACTTCTAACCAAAATGGGGTGCCGTAAACCAATGATGGTTTTATCTATTGGTGTTGATACAAGTAAATATCAGTTTTTAAGCCCACCAAATAATCAGGTTGTTTTTCATTTAGGAGCTATGGATTGGATGCCTAATTCAGAAGGTGTAAATTGGTTTTTAAAACATGTATGGCCGTTAGTAGAACAAAAAAATAACAAAGCAGAATTAAGATTGGCTGGCAAAGGAATGCCAAGTAAAATTTTAAATTTAAAAAGGAATAATGTTAAGATTCAGGAGTGGGTTGATGATGTAAATAATTATTTTGAGGCGGGTCAGGTAATGATAGTTCCCTTATTGAGTGGCAGTGGCATGCGTGTTAAAATTATTGAAGGAATGGCGATGGGCAAAGCCATTGTTACAACAAGTATTGGAGTTGAAGGAATATCGGCTACTCATCTTGATCATGTATTAATTGGGGATTCTGCTGAAGATTTTGCTAATGCAATCCTTAAGTTATTGGAGGATGAATCCTTAGTAAAATCGATTGGGTTAGCTGCACGGAAGCTTGTTGAAGAAAGATATGAAGTTCACTTTTTAGGCAAAAAGTGGAAAGAGTTCATGGTAAACAGCTGATTTTTATTTTAAAATCCAAAGAAAAGCATTCTGTAAGTAGTTGGTTTATAAAACATTGCATGTTTTTTAGTAGTACACCTTTTTTTTCAGAAAATTCCTTTTAAAAAAAGGTGTTTTATAAGGTATAATTTGTTAATATTGCAACCCCAAATTGCGGGTAAATTATTAGCATCATGAACTTACTTCAAATAGCTGAACAAAACAGCATCGAATTAAAGCAATGGCCTGACTTTAATGCAGGAGATACCATTACAGTAAACTATAAAATTATCGAAGGAAACAAAGAGCGTGAGCAGTTGTTCCAAGGTGTGGTTATCCAACGTAAAGGAAGCGCAGCTACAGAAACTTTTACAATTCGTAAGATTTCTGGTGGTGTAGGTGTTGAGCGTATTTTCCCTGTTAATAGTCCTAAAATTATTAGTATCGAAGTGAACAAGCGTGGTAAAGTTCGTCGTGCTCGTATTTTCTATCTTCGCGATCAAGTAGGTAAGAGTGCTCGTATTAAAGAGAGAAAAATTAATACATCTAAATAATTATAGTTGTTAAAATACATAAGGGCCTTTCGGAAACGAGAGGCCCTTTTTATTTGAGCGTATCTTTTTGGTGATTCTTTCGTTTATATTTGAGCTATGAAATTGCGTTTGTTATTATTTCTCATTCTCTTTTTTAATCTTGATTTAATTGGTCAGGATTTAAAAGTAGAGCGATTGTTTAAAAAGGACAATGCTTCAGTAAGTGTTTATGCACTTAAGATAACTAATACAAGTAATGATAGCATTATCGTGCTGCATGCACAAGAAGCGCAATTCCCTCCATTTATTAATTTGTATAAGTGGGATGAAGTAAAAAGTCCTAAGCAAAAAATGATTCTTCATTTTGGAAAAACAACGGATGATCTTAATCCTGAAAAGTACAGAGCCACTAAAACATTAGCTCCTCAGGAAACAGCAAGTATTTATTTTTCACTGCCTTCGAAATTTGATAATGCTCCTAAAGAATTAGAGCTTTGGATTTCATTTTTAGATAATAAATATCTAAGTGACTTTAAAAAGTCAGAGGTGAGTAATTCTTCTGATGCTATCAAAAAATGCAAATCGCTTAAGGAAAAGCATGGCAAAGTGGTTCATCGCTTTTTGTCGTTTTAAAAAAGCATGCATCAAATTAATCACGATTTTTTTATTTGATTTTTCGTTTCTAATTAATTTTGATTCTATATTTACACAAAGCATAAATTAAAGATGAAAGTTGATTTTCATATATCCCCAGAATTAGAAGAAGAACTATTGGTTGAGACAGAAACCACAAAGACGAATGCTATTGTATTGCACAACGACAATCACAATACGTTTGAATGGGTTATCGAATCACTGATTGATGTTTGCAATCACCACATTGAGCAAGCTGAACAATGTAGTTTTATTGTTCATTATAAAGGGAAATGTGCAGTTAAAGAAGGAAGTATGGATAAATTAAAACCTATGAAAGATGCCTTAATCGATCGTGGCTTAAACGCGACCATAGAATAATGAGTTTTTCAATCATCTTTTCACTGACGCTAATTTTAATTAGTTTCCTGAGTTTCTTAATGTACATTAGTCAGAATTCATTTAAAGGATATCTGGTTTTTTCCTTTATCGTTTATTGTTTAGCATTAATATGGATTGCCGATGATATTGGATTGATTGGGGTCATTATGCTAACTGTTGCATACGCTGCTGTTCTAGTTGTATTATGGACAAAGTACCAGGCTCAGATGTTTCAATGGTGGTCATCTTTTTCAGGCTTTCAAACGGATATGTTGGATATTACTATCGGTGACTCTGCGAATACAATTACTTCACTTAAAATGGATGGATCACTTCGATATAAGGGAAAGAAATACTATGCAAAATCAAGTTCTGTGGCAATACCTGCAAACTATTCCGTTACGATAGAAAGCGTAGACGGCTATTATTTGGTAGTACGGCCAAATTAATTCGAAGTTTTTTATTCTTATTCTTGAAGAAAGATATTTTTTTTCTACATTTGCAATCCCAAAGAAAAATGGTTTCGTAGCTCAACTGAATAGAGCATCTGACTACGGATCAGAAGGTTAGGGGTTTGAATCCCTTCGAGACCACTAGTGAATCAATTATATAGCCTCCTGCAAAGGAGGCTATTGCATTTTATGTGCATTTTGTCAAGCTCGCTTGAATCAAAATTAACACATAAAATGCAAGCATCGCCCTTCGAGCACCTCAGGTATTAAGTTGATTATTGATTTTTTAAATCTTATTTCTTCGCTTTCCCTTTTACTGGTTTTTCATTTTCGAAGGTGACAATGAATGC
>CANFIN010000036.1 GCA_947447155.1 Bacteroidota bacterium
ACCAAGAAAGGTGTACGTTGGTGCATCTATGCCAAATCCTACTGCCATTTTAATTGCTTCTGGATTGGCGGTTAGCTTACTCATTGCACTTCCAAGAAATACAAATCCAACTAACGCTGTTAACGACCAATAAATAATTTTTTGTGTTTTTGATGTGTTGTTCATTTTTTAATTATTTAAGAATGGATAATCGATATAACCTTTATCTTGTCCGCCGTACATCGTTGCACGTTCTGGCTGATTAAGCTCTGCATTTAATTCGAATCGCTTTGGTAAATCCGGATTAGCAAGAAACAATGATCCGTAAGAAATTAATTGTGCAATTCCTTTTTCAATTTCTGCTTCTCCTGTTTCGCGCGTATAGCCACAGTTTGCAATCACTGGGTGCTTCGAAAGTTTTCCAAAGGTATCAATTGTATTGATTGGATAATTCGGAAATTGATCTGTAGGAAATGGAACATTCATCAAATGGATATACGACAACGGTAACTTATTAAGTTCATCAATCAACAAAGTAAATTGCTCCACAGGATTTGTATGCTTGATGTTGTTATAAGTACTTGTTGGTGATAAGCGAATTGCAGCTTTATCATTTCCGACAGCATTCACGAGTTCATGCATCACTTCTAATACAAAACGATTTTTATTTTCATGACTACCGCCATAGTTATCCGTTCTATGATTTGCACTATCTGCTAAAAACTGATTCGGCAAATATCCGAAAGCCGCATGCAATTCAACACCATCAAATCCTGCTTCTATCGCATTCATTGCTGCTTGTTTATAGTCGTGTTTAATCTGATTGATTTCTTCCAACGTTAATGCATGTGGAGTTTCATAATCCTTCGGACCTTCCATCGTAAAATGTTGTTGTCCTTCAATTCGTATAGCAGAAGGAGCAACAGGCAATTCACCATTTTTTACGAGTGTATGTCCTACGCGACCTGTATGCCATAGTTGTGCATAGATAACTCCTCCTTTCTCATGCACTGAATTTGTAACGTGCTTCCATGCTTGAACTTGAGCATCGGTATGCAATCCAGGTGTAAGCGGACTTCCCAATGCTTGATTACTGATGTTGATTCCTTCGCTGATGATTAATCCTGCAGAAGCACGTTGGGTATAATACAATACAGTTGATGCACCAACCACTCCCTCAAAGCTCGCACGTGATCTTGTCATAGGCGCCATAACCATTCGATTTTGAAGTGTATGTTGTCCTAATTTAATTGATTCTAATAATTTCATTTTGGATAGTTTTATAAAAATTGTTTTGCAAACCTACGTTCAATACTTTACTTTTGCAAGTAGTTACACCTTTGTACAGTAGTAACCTAGAGTAAAGCAATAGATAGAATCAAATAGTTATGGCAAAAAATAAATTAAAGATTTCTGAAACGAATTGTAGTTTGAAGGATGTTTTAGATATTATCGGTGGTAAATGGGCTATGCCGATTATCTATCATTTATCAAAAGGTAAAATGCGCTTTAAAGAAATGGAACGAACTATTGAAGGTATTAATACGCGCATGCTCGTGAAGGAATTAAAAAATATGGATGCCAACGGAATTATAACCAGATCTGTTTTTGCAACCGTACCTCCAACGGTAGAATATGAATTAACTAAAAAAGGAGAAAAGTTATTGCCGAGTATTTATTCGCTTTATAATTGGGGACAAGAATATGCAAATTAATTTTATTCGCTAACTACTACGGATTAACCCCATATTCGCTAAGAAGGTAAACCAATGCGGCCATACTGCCTGCGCCTAATTCTAATTCTCGCTTATTGACATTTTCAAATACATCGGTAGCTGCATGATGCACATCAAAATAACGTTGTGAATCAGGAACAAAACCAATCAACAAGGCACCAACTTCTTTCAGGTAATTGATATCTGTTCCACCATAACCTTGCTCCCAGTATTTTAAGTCGTATGGATAGAACAACTCCTGCTTACTCATTACATGCGGCATCTTCAACGAATCGCCGTTAAATGAAAAACCGCGAGGTGTAAATCCGCCTTCATCACTTTCAATAGCTGCAATTATTTTTTCGTTACGTTCCTTTGCAAGTGCTAATAATTGTTTTCCACCACGACTACCATTTTCTTCATTCGCGAAAGCAACAAAGCGAATAGAACGTTTTGGTTTCATTTTTAAATTCTGAAATATTCTCAACACCTCTAACGATTGCATAATTCCTGCCCCATCATCATGCGCTCCTTCTCCTAATTCCCACGAATCTAAATGTCCGCCAATAACAATAATCTCCTCTGGCTTTTCACTTCCTTTTAATTCGCCTATTACATTATACGATTGTGCATCAGGAAAAAGCTCACAGGACTGCTTAAAATAAAATTGTACAGATGAATTATTTTTTATCGCCTTACTTAATTCTTCTGCTCCATTTGTACTGATTGCACACGCTGGAATTTTAATTATCGTATCGTTATATCCCATCGCGCCTGTGTGTGGATGATTATCCATTGCTAATGTCATAGACCTAACCACAACTCCAACAGCGCCATACTGCGCAGCATTTTGTGCAGTCGCCCAACGATATCTTGCTGCCTCCCCATAAGCATCAAACGTATGTACAAAAGAAGATTTCATTGGATGATTCATAAAAACAATCTTTCCTTCAATTTTTTCTCTTCCTAATGCTTTTAACTCATCAAAATCGTGGACTTCTATAACGGTTGCGACTAAACCCTTTTTAGGTGTAGCAATACTTCCACCTAATGCACAAATAGCAACGTCAGCTTTTTTACCATTGACTTTATAATATGCTTGCTCTTTTTGTCCACGTACCCAATGTGGAACAGTAACTGGTTGCAAAAAAGCCGTGTCCAGTTTTTGATCAATACATAACTGATTTACATAATCAACAGCCTTTTCTCCATTGAGCGAACCGCTTAAACGTGGACCAATATTTTTACATAAATAGTTTAATCGCGGATAACACTCGCTGTTAGTGAGCGACTGATTAAATATTTTAGAAATGATTAATGAGTCGGATTGCTGTGCATTAGCCGTAAAGCAAAAGAAGATCGCAAGAAAGAGAATTAGTTTTTTCATTCGAAGAATTATGTGTTTCAAAAATACATAATCCTTTTAAGAATACTTTATTTCACGGATTGAACTTTCAAATAAACAGCACCTGAATAATTTCCAGTTCCTATATTCAATTCATCATCCTTCATCACCAGTTTAATACGGTCTTTTGAAACGCCCTTATTAATGAGCACATTTTGCACCGCTTTCAAACGAGGTAAATTCAATTGTGGTTTATCATGACTATCAGCTACTAAAGTTACCTGATAATTTTTATTAAACCATAAGCTATCGTAAACTGGTTCTAAAACATCTATCACCTGAATCTGATCTACTGCAGTACTATTAAGCTTGAAGGTCATGTAATTCGAAGTAACATCATTAACGATTTTCTCTTCTTCTACCTTCGGAGCTGTTAATGGAACTGCTGGAGACACTGCAATTTGTAATTCATCATCCGACTCCGTAATAATTACCAGCTCTGCATTTTTCTTAATTAATTCAGGAGCACTATCACGCACTGCTATTTCCTCTTCTGCAATTTCAAGTGGCGCTGATAAAGAAACTGACTCTGACTTAACAGGTGCCTCTAAACTATTTTCTTCTTGAATCAACTTAATTTCTTTAATAGCTGCTATTGGTTGCAATTCTTCTCTTTCTTCAATAACTAATGGAGCTGATAATGGCGTTTGCTCTGCGGTCTTTAATGTTTCCTCAGTTTCATTAATTGTAATCGGAGCTACATTTTTAGTCGCAATTTTTTCTGCAACAACTTCTTCAACGTCTGCAATTATCAATGGCTCACTCAATTCTACTTTTTCTACTTGCAGAAGTGTTTCATCTGTATTCGCATCAATTATAGTTTTGATTTCTTTAATTGAACTAATCGCGACTAATTCTTCTTCGTCATCCACTTTAATAACCGGAGCAGTTAACTCAACTTTAGTTGTTGGTTTGATAATATCATTTTCATCGATATCATTCATTGCAAGGACAACTGGTTTTTTACTTTCAACTGTTGCGATTTCTTCTTTATCTGGAACAATTAAAGGTTTTGTCAATGGCACTCGCTGAGCTTTAATTATTCTTTGCTCTTTTTCTTTAACTACAATTTGTTTTGCTTCTTTCGGATTTGCTAGTTCAGCTGTTATTAATACTTTTTGTGCTATGCTATCCTTTGTTGCATTTGCTGTTTCCTTCGTAGATAATTTTTTAGGTTCTTTTACTTTTGCCTTCGGCTGATAAGTAAGTGTTAATTCGAATGCACCGTTTCCATTTGTTAATCCGCTAACGTTAACATCGTAAGAAACGCCTACCAACCAGTTCGATAGTTGATAGCCCGTATAAATTGCAAGTGCATCATTTGAACGATAAATAATTCCACCTTCAACACCTTTGTTTTCTTCTAAATTAACTTTAGCAATTGCTGAAGTAATAAACTCATTAGCTACTCCTTGATGAATGAAATAACTAGTTGTTAGCAATTGAACCTGATCATTAATAGGATACACAAAACCTGCATAAATATTCGACTTCATGTTTGTTTTGCTTGTCTCTGTTAAAAATGTTTCTTTTGGTTGATTGATATGATATAATGCAAAGCCCACAAACGGTTTTAACTTTTCTTTCTTCGCAGTGCGTACCCACAATCCGCCTAAATTAAAATCTGGACGAATCGATTTTGTATTTGTAAATACTTCTTGAGTAGCATTATTAGATGAATATCCAACATCAGGAATAAACTGATCATCGAATGTCATGTTCTGTGGATTAAAACTATGTTGAATTATTCCTACTTGTAGTCCGCCAATAAAACTATTTTTCTTTGTTTTATAATTATAAGATAATCCTCCATTAAAATAAAGTTGTTTAAATCCTGCATCTCCAGCAGTATTGTTAATCACGTTTGCGTCAAACGTAAAACGATTAACTTTTTTATTAAATGCTAACCCTTGTGTTTTAAAAGGTGCTACCTTATTCCATTGTGTACGATACAACATTGTTACTTGCATGTTGTTATTGTCTGACAATGATACAGCAGGATTAATCATCGATCCTAACCGATTCACCTGTGTAAAATGAGGATCCTGCGCATTTGAATTCACAAATACGGACAGTAGAAAAAATATGATTAGAATCCTTTTCATTTTATTATGGTTACTGTTCCTTTTAATTCTTTTGGCATTCCCGCGTCAATCACTTTGATTTTATAAACGTAAGTTCCGTTATTTAACGTTTCGCCGTTAGAAGAGCCATCCCATATAGGATTTGAAGCATCTCCGTGAAATATTACCTTTCCCCATTGATTATAGATTGACATTTCTTCAACAATTACTTCGCTTCCTCTTACTCTGAAAATATCATTCTTTCCATCATTGTTTGGAGTAAATGTGGTTGGAACAAATAAGTCTGTTTTTACATGAATGTCTACATTCTTAAGTATAGAATTACTGCATCCAGTTTGTGAATTAGTAGCAACTAGCGCAATAGTATATACACCATTCATAGTAAAAGTGTATGCTGGATTTTGAAGATTGGAAGTATCCATTCCGTTAAAGTTCCAGCTAAACATATCAGCTCCACTACAAGATGAATTAAACGTTGTGATATAATTTCCATTATCCATTTCTACTTCTTGTGTAAAATCAACTGTTGGAAGCGGATTAACATTAATCTGAATTTGTTTTCTAATAATTGCATAACAACCATTGCTTGTAACTGCATCCAGATAAACAGTAAAAGGTGCGACTACGTTGTTTTGAGTATATGAATTCCCGTTAGCGATAGCTGTTCCACCTGTGATTTCGTTAAACCATTTATATGTATTATTTCCTGCAACTGTTATTTGCAAATTACTTCCTTTACAAACAGCAGTATCATTTACTGTTGGAAGCTGCGCAGATGGATATACCTGAATAAAAACTGAATCTGAATAAAATGAATTACCAGCAGTTGTGACCTTTACTTTATAATAGCCCTGCTGCGTTACCGTTAGTGTATTTTGCGTTTGTCCGTTTATAACAGTATTATTTCGATACCATTGATTTCCGTTTGCAAAATAAGATGTAAGCATTGTACTACCTCCCTCACAAAATGCATTTGTTCCTGCAACAGTAATCATATTACTAGCATTTATAGCAGTAACATTTACAACAGAAGAACTTACATTACAGCCGTTACTATTTACAACACTCACGCTATAGCTTCCAGAAGTATGTACATAAATAGATGCTCCTGTTTGTCCGTTTGACCATAAGTAATTAGATCCTCCACTAGCAGTTAATAGAATAGAATCGTTTTGCAATATTGTTACATTTCCCGTAGGAGAAACGTTTACTGGCGCTACATTATAATTAGTAATAATTTTATTGGTAGAGGCTGCTTTACATCCGTTAGCTCCTGTGATGGTGACCTGATAATTACCTGCGGGCACACGCACCGTTTGCGTTGTTAAGCCTCCGCATGACCAGTTCCATGATACTCCTCCAACCGCAGTTAACACCGTTGAATCATTCGGACAAATTATTGCTCCTTTAGAAGAAGTAATTGTAGTATCTGGCAATGGAAGTATAGTGATTGCAATTGGAGTTGATAGTCCACGACAGCCAATGTTATTTGTTACCTGAACAGAATAGTTTCCGGTAATATGAACATAAATATCTTTTGTGGTTTGTCCGCCAGACCATAAATAAGAAATACCGCTTGTAGCAGATAATTTTAATGAATCGCCATTACAAATAGCGGCTCCTCCAGAATAAGTTACTTGTGGTATAAAAGGATTAGTAACATTGATTGAAATGTTATTTGAAGTAGCTACAGCTCCGTTAGTATCAAATGCTTTTGCAACTAGCGAATGACTACCTGCAATTAATCCTGAAACTTTTACTAAAGCGGAAGAAGAAGTGCCCACCAATATTCCATTATCATATACACTATACCCAGTTAATCCCGAAGGAGAAACAGCAATAGTTATTGTATCTCCATTACATACTGTTGCTGAATTAGCGCCATTAATTGTTGCATTCAAAACAATAGAGGAAACGAAAGAAATTTTACGAATTGTATGGTTTTTAGTATCGGCTACATATAATGACTTATCCGTACGATTATAACAGATGCCTGCTGCATTGTTAAATGATGCCGAAGTTCCGTTTCCATCAGCACTTCCTGCAACACCTACATTTCCTGCATATGTAGAAACTTGTCCCGCTGGATTAATTTTACGAATTGTAAAGTTGTATCCATCTAGTATAAAAATGTTGCCTAACGTATCCGAAGTTACGCCCCATGGATAATTAAAACTTGATGTTAAAGCACCACCATCTACACTTCCCATTAAACCACTACCAGCAAATGTTGATGTATAACCTAACGGCGTAAGTTTTCTTAACGTATTATTCCATTCATCAGTAACTAATAAATCGCCGTTAATTAATAAATGAATACCGTATGGATGATTAAAGGAAGCGCTTATTCCAGGACCATCATTGGCTCCTGATAAATAAACAGTACCTGCAAGATTAGACACATTGCCATTTTCTATTTTACGAATCACATGTGTATTATAATCGCACGCGTAAATAATACTTCCATCTTTCGTAACCGTAAGTCCTGTAGTAAATCCGAATTTAGCAACATTGCCTGGGCCATTAGTAGTACCAAAAATTCCAGTTCCTGCTATTGTTGTTACATTTCCTGTTGCATCTATTTTACGAATTTTATAGCTCTTCGTATCTGCAATGTATAAATTACCTAAAGTATCCGCTGCAACCCCCCAAGGCTCGTTAAATGTAGCTTGAGAAGCTAGGCCATCAAAACTTCCGGCCTGTCCTGTACCTGCATAAGTAGAAACAACACCATTTGCAGAAATCTTACGAATTACATTATTCAATCGGTCGGCAATAAAAATATTTCCATTTACATCCGAAACAATTCCGTGTGGCTCGTTGAAACGTGAATTATTAAGTGAACTATTAACAAGACCAGATGTTAGTGCTTGTCCTGAATAAGTAACAACCGACTGTGCTTTGCTAATGGTAATATTTAAAAATACCATTGCAACAAATACAGCAAGTGAAAATTTTAATTTGGGTATGTAAATAAAATAATTCATGAATGCGTTTTTTAACGCATCTAAAAGAAATAGGTTTACCTTTTAGGTAAAAAAATGTGTGTTTTATCAATAAATAGCAGAAAATCTTACAATTTAAAAAGATCTTGTAAACGACTTTGTAATCGACTATAATAAACTAATTCGACATCGCTAAAATTTATAGCTGCCGCTTTTCCTTTATAATAAAAACTAAGATTGTACAGTACATAAATTTTCTCATTCAATTCAAAATCGATAGCGAATTTATTTATCATTTCATTGTACAATGGCAAAGCTTGATAAAATAAGGTATCAAAATCATATTGCTTTGCAAAATCAGTTGGATAATATACTCCAGAAATATAAATATTATGGATTAGATCAAAAAGCAAAGGCATTTTACCACCTTCCACTTCCCATTTATTAAGAAATATTGTTTGAGTATTGATATATGCTGGAATAGCAAAAATAGAGTTTACTGTTTCGGCAACTAAAATTGATTGCTCCTTCGACAATTTATTAAAACAATTGTTGAATACATTAAATTTATTTAAGTAATCTTCTGCCCATATTTGTCCAGTTATGTCTTTTTCAGCAAGACAAAATTTTACATTTTGATTTAAAAATTTAAATACAAATGCATCTCTAACATTGCTTGATTCATTTGTATTATTATAAACAGCAAATAAACGACTTAGAAGATTATTTGTTAATTTACGTTTGCTTAATGTATTTCCTTTAATGCCTGTTGCTGTATGATAGGCTTTAACAGTTTTATAAGGACGGCGCATATAGCCAGACCTGATAATATTATATTTAAGAGAGTCAGTAGCCATTTTACCAAACAAATAAATTTGCGATTCTAGGAATATACTTATTGCCTTTTATCTTATACTCTTTGTTATTACGCATGAATCCGATATGATTACGATCTTTCTTCATTGCATTTAACAAGAAGTTTACTTCTTTTAGGCGGTACTCCTCTTTTAATATTTCTGCATGCTGTATCAGCTCTGCGCGTTGTGTATCCGACTTCACCACAAATAAATTTAAATCGCTCCACTTCATAAACGGAATTGCATCAATATGCTCTTCTACTTCTGGAGTATCAATTACAATCGCATCATATTGTGGAGATAGTTGATCTAATAATGATTTTGTTTTATCAGAAGAAATTAAATGACTAACAGGATTAGTATCCAATCCTGCTGGAAGAATATCTAACTGATCAATAGAGGTTGTATGAACACAATCGCTAATAGGTGATTTATTACTATAATAATCCGTTAATCCATTTTCCTGCTCCATTGCGAAAAGTTCATGTATCTTCGGATTAAAAGTATTCGCATCAATTAACAATACCTTTTTATTTTGCGCTGCCAATGTTCTCGCAATATGAGATGCAATAAATGTTTTTCCTTCTCCTTTACGGCTGCTGGTAACCGTTATTATCTGATGTTTTCCTTCATCTAAATTGCATTGAATTTTTGTAGACAATGCAGTAAATGACTGATAAGCCCCTTTTATATCTTGTAGTATTTCAATTTGTCCGATAAAAGGTATCGATTTCTGATCGCGCAAATCGGCTGGCGAATGAATCTTACGCTTTGCATAAGCCACGCAAGCAATAACAGAACCTAAAACAGATGCTATGACTAACACCAAAATAAAAAACAGAGGAGATGTTTTTTCTTCAGGATAGAATGCAGGTTCTGCACTTTCAATAAATTTACTTGTTTGCTCAAATGGATTTTGCAATACCACCAGTTCTGCTTTTTTATCAGCCAAAAAATTATAAATTCTTTCGTTTAAATAATAATCTCGACTTAGCTCTTGTAATTTGCTTTGTTTATTTGGTAGTTCGCCTACTGATGCTCTTTCCGAATTAATTGAAGAACTAATCGTTTGCTTTTGAAGTATTAGTTTTTTTCTGGTGTTGTTTACACACTCTACTAAAAATGTTTGCTCTGCATTAATATCACTTTCTATCTGCGCAAGCTGTTCATTATTACTTCCTGTTGCTATTAATCTTTTTTTCTCTCTTAAATTTTGATTGAATCGATTAATAGCCTCTCCGAATGCGTTATTTTTTATTTCATCTAAATCTGGTGCGATATAACTGTCCGAAGTAGAGTGACGCAAATATTCACTTAAACGATCAAGTGAAGTTAATTTTAAATTTATGTCTACGTTTTGTATTTCCAGCGCCCCTAAAGTTTTATAAGTTGCATCAGAAGATTGATACAAATCCATAAATTCATTATTCGATTTGTATTGATTAATTTGCTTTGTTGAATTGTGAAGCTTACCAGCATAATCAGCTAATTGGTCATCCAGATATTCATTTGTATTATTTGCATACGAATGATTGTCATTATTAATTTGATCAATATAAGTATTTACAATTGCATTGACCAAAACACTTGCTTTCTCAGGTACTGGATGCGTATAACTTAATTTAACCACATTAGCATTTGGGCGATCTGTGGTGGTTGTAACTTTATAATTGGAATTATACAAATCTTGTGTTAGGGCTGCTGCTGAATAAACATTAAAGCCCCAGTCATACTCATTAAAGAAGTTTTTATTTTTCGATTTATTGATAATGAAAGAACATCCATCATCCTTAATTTGCTTACCAAAGGTTGCAACAATTGTTTTATCTGTGGTAGGCGTTGAATATGTTACTGAATAATGATTAGCATCTAAATATTGAAAGAAATATGCTCTTTTATCAAACCCTATTTTTGTTATTAAACTATCTACTGAAAAGGGTGTATGATTATAAATTTCTGTATTTCTGAAATTGCCTTTTATAAAATATGAAACACTAAAGTTTGTTTTTGCAAGTGCTTTTTCAAATAATGATTTTGATTTAATAGTTTCTACTTCAGCAGAAATATCCTTAGGGTTTACATTGTTATTAACCGACTGATTAAGCAAATCAATTTTTACAACCGCAGTAGATTGATAGACGGTTGGTTTTACAAATAAGTAAAAACCGGCAACAACGCAAACCACAATCATCGTAAATAAAAGCCAATGCCATTTGGTAGAAATTGCACTCCAATAATTTTTCATTGTCTTCATAACAGTTTTGTTAATCGCTTAGGGATTTAAAAGCAATACGATAATTAGAATAATCAATATCAGAATTGCTATTTTGATGAATGTTTTGCCAGAGATAATCATATAACGCTACGGATTGAGTCTAAATCACTAGGGCCGTTAAACTACTTTTTTAATAAAAGGTTACTTATAAAACATAAAAAAGTCCCGAGAAATATTCCTCGGGACACCTTTCAATTATTAGTTTGACAAATCTTATTTTTTGTCTGGTTCAAAGTCTAACACAATGGAATTCATACAAAAACGCTTATAGGTTGGGGCCGGGCCATCATCAAAAATATGCCCTAAATGACCATTACATCGACCACAAAGAACTTCTATTCTACTCATTCCATAGGAACTGTCATCTTTATAAATCACGCTATTAGGTCGTAAGGCTTCAAAAAAACTGGGCCATCCGCAAGAGCTCCCGAACTTAGCATCCGATTTAAATAGTGCGTTCCCACAACATGCGCAGAAATAGGTCCCATTCCCATCAAAATCCCAGTATTTTCCTGTGAATGCTCGTTCCGTTCCTTTATTGCGTGCGATATAATAAACATCTTCAGGCAATACTTTTTTCCAATCTTCATCGGATACATTCAATACGGTTGTGTCTGTTCTAGAGTAGTAAGGATTTTTTTGATTCGTGGTTTCCATCGTTTTATTGTTTTGATTTTGTGAGGTTGATTTTTGTGCTTGAGAACTGCATCCGAAGCAAAATAAAGATGCAATCAGGAATGTAAGAAAGGCGCTTCGTGTTTTCATGATGTTTGTTTTTAAGAGTTTTAACAAGTAGCCTGCGTTATATAACAATCAGTGCTTTTTAATGTTTAGTCGTGCATTTATTAAATTCCTTACATCAAAGAAGTAAAAATATTGATGATATCAACACTTCATCGGTTAAAATAGTAATTATAAAAGGTAAATTTTAATGCTTTATAGCGTATTTTCGCCTTAGATTTAGCGAATGAAGATCAATATTATTAATAAATCGAAGCATGCATTACCCGCCTACGAAACAGTAGCCTCGGCTGGTATGGACTTAAGAGCCGATTTATCAGAAGGCCTCTTATTGAAATCGGGTGAACGTTTATTGGTGCCTACCGGACTTTTTATTGCGCTTCCCGAAGGATATGAAGCCCAAATTAGACCTCGAAGCGGCTTAGCTTTTAAGCATGGTATTACTGTCTTGAATAGTCCAGGTACAATTGACGCCGATTATAGAGGAGAAGTAAAAGTGTTATTGATTAATTATGGTGCTGAAGATTTTGAAATTAAAGACGGGGAAAGAATTGCCCAGATGGTGATTGCAGCGCATGCCCGAATAGAGTGGAACAGTGTTAACGAATTAGAAGAAACCGAACGCGGTGCTGGCGGATTTGGTTCGACAGGAAAAAAATAAATTATGAGAATTATTGTACCAATGGCAGGAATGGGCAAGCGTATGCGCCCTCATACATTGACAACACCTAAGCCTTTAGTTCCCGTAGCTGGAAAAGCAATTGTGCAACATTTAGTAGAAGATATCACTCGTATGTGTAATCAAAAAGTTGATGAGATTGCATATGTAGTTGGCCAATTTGGGAAAGAAGCAGAAGATAATTTAATTGCTATTGCAGAAAGTTTAGGTGCTAGAGGAAGCATTCATTATCAAGAGGAACCACTTGGAACTGCGCATGCTATTTTATGTGCATCAAGTGCATTAACAGGACCCGTTGTGATTGCTTTTGCTGATACATTATTCAGTGCTGATTTCTCTATGGATCCAGATTGCGATGGAGTTATATGGGTGAAAAAAATCGACGACCCTCGTCAGTTTGGTGTTGTAAAAACAGAAGCAGATAATACCATCACTGATTTTGTGGAAAAGCCTCAAACATTTGTTAGCGATTTAGCCATCATAGGTATTTACTATATCAAAGACGGTGATAATCTTAAAAGCGAATTACAATATTTGATTGATAACAATATCCGTGAGAAAGGAGAATATCAATTGACGAATGCTTTAGAAAACATGAAGCTGAAAGGCATGAAATTAAAAGCAGGTACTGTTGATGAATGGTTAGATTGCGGAAATAAAGATGCAACTGTTTATACTAACAAGCGTGTATTAGAAATCAAACATAGCAATAATCACATTGCTGATACAGCTTCGATAAACAACTCGGTAGTCATTGCGCCATGCTTTATTGGAGAGAATGTAGTAATTGAAAACTCGGTAGTTGGTCCGCATGTTTCTGTAGGTGATAATACGAGCATCCAAAACAGCGTTATTAAAAACAGTATTATCAGAAACGGTTGTTTATTGCAGGATGCTACAATGGATAATTCGCTTGTTGGCAACCATGTAACCTATAAACACAAACTAAACGATTTAAGTCTGGGAGATTACTCAACCACTGCATGATTAAAAAAACAATAGTATTTATATTTTCGGTGGCGAGTCTTTTCCTTGCATCGTGTGCCACTACTAAAAACAGCGGTACTACGAAACCGTTATCTGCTCAAGAAGAGAAAATACAGATAACTGCCACCTACGCTTTTTTCAGCGCGATGAAAGAAAAACTCACCGGTAATCCTGAAAAAGCTATTGAATTATTTTCTCAAACATTAAGAGATGACGCTAAAAATGATGCTGCGATGTATCAGCTAGCAGGATTGTTCAACGATAATAAAAAATATGCGGATGCTTTGTTCTTTGCTAAGCAAGCTGCTACTTTGAAACCTGAAAATCCATGGTATCAATTATTACTGGCAGATTGCTATCGCAACAATAGTAAAATTGCAGAAGCCACATTAGTATTTCACAAACTGGCGAAGCAGTATCCCAACAATGCTGAGTATCTATTTGAAGAAGCTGATTTGTTATTAACTCAAAATAAATTTTCGGATGCGATTCATTTGTATGACCAGATTGAAAACATTATGGGAATTAACCCAGAACTGATTCAACAAAAAGAAAAGCTCTACTTACGACTTGGAGATGTTAAAGGTGCGGCAGGAGAAATTGAAAAATTGATTAAATCAGATCCTAGTAATATTGATTACTACGCAATGCTTGTTGATTTATATTCTGCTAACGGAATGAAAGCAGAAATGCAACAAACAATTTTAAGAATGCAAAAAATAGACCCTGAAAATCCTTCTGTAGCTTTGAGTATGGCAGAACAATATCGTAGCGAAGGAAAAACTCAGGAATCATTTGACCAATTAAAGAAAGCGTTTAAATCGCCGAAACTTTCATCGGGAATAAAGATCAGTATTCTTACAAGTTACCTACCACTCGTAAAGGATAACCCTGATATGATGTCGCAAGCATTTGAATTGAGTCGTTTACTTAGCGAAACGGCACCCGAAGAATCGAATGCACAAGCTGTATATGGTGACTTTTTAGGAATGAACAATAAACAAATGGAAGCGCGTGAACAATATCGCAAAGCAACAAAGCTTGATAAAAATAATTTGCAAGCCTGGCAACAACTGTTATTTATTGAAGTTGATTTAAAAGATTATACTTCGCTGGAATCAGAATCAGAAGAAGCAAAATCTATGTTTTCAGACCAGAGCCTTTTATACCTATTAAATGGAATTGCTAAAACACAAAACAAAAAATACGAAGAGGCCGCTAGAACATTTATTACTGGTAGTAAGATGGTGGTAGATAACAATGACCAGCTTATTGAATTTTATACCAACCTTGGAGATGTTTATAATACTTTGAAGAAGTATGAAGAGTCTGATAAATATTTCGGTAAGGCATACCAGTTAGACTCCGCGAATATTATGGTTTTAAATAATTGGTCGTATTTCTTATCACTACGAAAAGAAAGTCTGAACAAAGCTGTTTATATGTCAGATAAAGCAAATGTGTTGAGTCCGGGCGATCCTTCGTATGAAGATACTTATGCTTGGATATTATTTGTAAAAGGTGAATATAGCGAAGCTAAAAAATGGATTGACAAGGCGATTCGTGATGGAGGTGCTACCAATGGTACAATCATCGAACATGCTGGAGATATCGAATATAAATTAGGCAATGTGAATGAAGCAGTAGAGCTTTGGAAAAAAGCAAAAGATACAGGCAACCATTCTGAGCAAATTGACCGAAAGATAAAAGATCGTACTTACTATGAGTAAATTTTTAATTCGGATACTATCTTTTGTAGTTGTATTTTCATCGTTGAGTGCTTGTAAAACCCAGCAAAAAGCAACATCACCTGTTGTTACGGATATTAAACCGATGGTGAATAAGTCGGTGCAGGAACTACAAGACAAACTCGACTCTGCATCGTTCAATTTAAATTATCTGACAGCAAAGGCTTCTGTAGTTTTAATTCAGGATAGCAATGAAATAAGTTTTAATATTAGTTATCGTAGTAAAAAAGATAGCGTTATCTGGATTTCTGTTTCACCTTTACTTGGTATTGAAGTAGCGCGATTAATGATTACAGAAGATACTGTTAAGCTGCTTGATAAAATTCATAATAAGTATGAAGTAACTTCTTTCGAGTCAATCAATAAATTATTGCAGATGAAAGTGAATTTTGAAATTGTGCAAGCTTTGCTTTATGGAAACTTTTTTGCTTACAAGAAAAATGAAAACCGCTTTAACTCTGTCTATCTGGAAGACAAATTTTATATTTTAAGCTCGCTGAATAAAAACAAATTAAAGCGTTCGTTAGAAGAGAAAGATTTGAATAAGCCCGTAATACAAGATGTTTATGTAAATGATTCGACTTATAGAATAAGCAGAGTGCAAGTAGAGGATCAGCGTATAAACAAATTATTAAATACTTTGTACAGCGATTTTCGTATGACTGATGGTGGATTGTTCCCTTTCAAATCAACTACTAAAATTGTAGCAGAAAAAAATATTGAAATCAGAATTGAATATGGGAAAATAGCTAAAGCTGAATCATTAGATTTTCCGTTTAACATCCCGAACAATTATGAAAGGATTCGTTAAGCTGTTTTTGATTTTAGTAATCGGGATGCTATCCTGTGATGCTGCTTTGGCGCAATCGAAAAAAGAATTAGAAGCTAAGAAAGCGAAGATTCAGAAAGAGATCGAACAAACTAATGCACAATTAAATCAAGTATCCAAAAATAAAAATGCAACTAAGGAACAGATTACTGCATTAAAAAAGAAAATTGAATTAAGGAAATCGTTGATTACAACAATAAACAGTGAGATAACTTCAATTGGTGACGAGATTGCATCGACCACGAATGAGATTTCGGATTTAGAAACCAAATTAGCAGAATTAAAAGCAGATTATACCAAGCTGATTTTATTTGCAGATAAAAACAAAAATGTTTATCAACGATTAATGTTTGTTTTTGGTGCCAACGATTTCAATCAGGCATATCAGCGAATGAAATTAATTCAGGAGTTTGCTGAATATCGTCGTAACCAGGCAGAAGAAATTATTAAAACGAGAGATCAATTAACTGGTAAAAAAACCGAATTACAAGATCAGGTAAATCAAAAAACGCAGCTTAAAAAATCCGAAGTATCTAATAAAACACAACTAGAAAAAGAGAAAGTTAATCAGGCGGAATTATTAGCACAATTAAGTTTAAAGGAAAAGGCATTAAAGCAAGTGTTAGTTCAAAAGCAGAAAACGAAACAGAACTTAGACCGTGCAATTGAGCGATTAATTGCGAAAGAAATTGAGAAGGCCAGAAAAAAAACGACTACGACAACTAACACAACTACAACAACCAGTAAAACTGGAATAAAAACAACAGTTCCAAAAAAGGTAGAAATTGCACTTACTCCGGAAGCTGAAAAATTATCGAATAGTTTCATTAGCAATAAAGGTTCTTTGCCTTGGCCCGTTGAATCTGGAGCTATCAGTTCATCCTTTGGGCAGCATGAACATAAAGATTTGAAAGGAGTTATCATCAATAATAACGGGGTCGATATTTTAACGCGAGAAAATGCGTCTGCGCGTGTGCTTTTTAACGGAGTAGTAAGTGGTATCATTACATTACCTGGTGCTGGCAAGGCGGTTATAGTTCGTCATGGCGACTTTTTCACGGTGTACTCTAACTTAGAAAGTGTATCGGTGAGTACCGGACAATCCCTCTCGACTAAGCAGAGCATTGGTGTGGTGGATTCTTCGCAGGAGACACCGGGACGAGGAGAAATCCATCTAGAAATTTGGCGTAACAGTGAAAAACTGAATCCTCAATCTTGGATTGCAAGGTAATTCGGTTAAAGTTTCAAAAGAACTACAATTTTCTCAATTTAATTTTTATACCTTTGAGCAGTCAAAAAAATCATTGTTATGACATTAGCTATCACATTAGGACCACTAGGACTTGGAGGAGGAGAAATAACATTAATCGTTGTTGTATTATTGCTGTTTTTTGGTGGTAAAAAATTACCTGAGCTGGCTCGCGGTTTAGGAAAAGGAATTAAAGAATTCAAAGACGCTTCGAAAGGAGAAGGCGAGGATTCGAAGAAAGAATTAGACGAAAAGAAGTAAAATTACATTTTACAAAACAGAAGAGGGCCCGATTTATTTCGAGCCCTCTTTTATTTTTCAGACAGACGATGATTAGTTTTTCTCTGCTTGCGTTTTTAAGTCCTTCAGACCACCATCAAAAGCATCTTTCATCATAGCAGTCCCGAATGTCCAGAACACACGAGAGAAGGGATTATTTCCAATATCGCTCGTAAACGGCCAAGTTACTTTAGTAGCATTAGTCCCTTCAGGATTAAAACGAATTTCTGATTGCGATAACCCTTGACCTTTAAACTCCAATTGAAATTTTATAGAAGAAAATGGTGTTGAATTTAGAATGGTCATTGTACCCTCGCCTGTTTTTTCACTTGCCCAAGTATAAATAGCGCCAGCTCCTTCGGGGATATTGTTATATGCTATTTTCGTTTGAGGATCCATCTTTAAAAAGGGATTCCATTGCTCCCAGTTTTTTAATGTGTTTACTTGTTCGAATGTTTTTTCTGCAGATGCATTAATCACGATAGAGCGTTCTAATGAAACGGTTGAAGGCAGGAATAGTCCTACTACAGCAATAAGTAATACAATAGCCAATAATGATAGTCCGATAATTTTTAAGATGCGCATAGGGGGAGTTATTTGTAAGACAAAGGTAAGGAATGTTTTTGTGTCTGTTCATCATTTTTAAAAGTGTGGGATTATAGGTGTAGGTTTAAACCTACACCTATAAAAATATGGTCCGGTTATATCAAATTATGAAATGTAATTACCCACAACAGGTGCGGGTTTAAACCCGCACCTGTTTTCAAACCCGCACCTGTAAAAACATCAAAAGCCAAATCATTTTCCCTAATTTTACCTCCATGTTAAAATCAAATCTCCCACCACATCATCCCTACCTAACACATTACATCAATCTTGTAAAACAAGATGAATTGCTTAAAGCTTTAGAAGCGTCTTTACATTTTTTATCAGAATTATCGGTGGCTGATTTTGAAGGGAAAGAATTGTATGCATATGCTGATGGTAAATGGACAACGCAAGAAGTATTGCAACATATCATCGATACGGAACGTGTGATGACCTATCGCGCGATGCGGTTTGCGAGAAAAGATTCGACTGAGTTACCAGGCTTCGACGAGAATCATTATAGCGATCATTCTTTTGCAAATCAGCGTTCGATGCAAAACATTTTGGATGAGTTAGAATTGATGCGTAAATCAACCATCGCCCTTTATCAATCGTTGAACGAAGAGCAACTCGTTTTTTTAGGGACCGCTAACGGAAATAAAAATTGTGCAGCTACACTCGGATTTTTTACCATCGGTCATGCACTGCATCACCTGAATGTTTTGCAAGAGCGATACGGAATAATTTTACGATATTCGCAGCAATGAATTCAAGCTCTATTGCGGTAATTGGTGGCGGTAGCTGGGCAACAGCCCTCGTGAAAATTGCATCTAATAATGTGAATGCTGTGCATTGGTGGATTCGTAATGAAGAGTCGGTGGCGTTTATTCATCGTTATAAGCATAACCCAAATTATTTGAGTGATGTTGAATTAAATTTAGAAGTAGTCCGCCCTTCTTCCGATATCAAAGCGGTAATCGCTTCTTCTGACATTATCATTCTTGCTGTGCCTGCCGCCTTCTTAACAAAAGCGTTA
>CANFIN010000037.1 GCA_947447155.1 Bacteroidota bacterium
GGGGTCTTTCAAAAATGTAACACGCGTATTAAAAACTAATTAATTAATAATTAATAGCACTGAAAAAAGGGGCTGAAAACAGCCTCTTTTTTGCTTTTAAAAAGCTGGCACTTGTTAACAAGAACATATTAATAAAAACAGCTTGTAACCTAAAATGACTTGCTTGATAAAAAATAATTAAGCATAGCTTTGTTCTAATATATATTCATTTAAACCGTTATTCACAAAAACAAAAATTTACTTTTATGAAAATTAAAAACTTAATGCTTTCCTGTTTAGTAACACTTTCGTTTGGAGCTTTTGCTCAAAATGCTAGTGTTACCATTTCACCTGCAGGACCTACTATTTGTGAAGGGTCAACACTTTCGGCTGTTACATCAGGAATGACAGGACCATTTACTTATACTTGGTCAACTGGAGAAACAACTCCAACAATTGTAGCAAATACTAGTGGCGTTTATCGCGTTAGAGTAACTGGACAAACCCTTTATAACGGTATCCGTCAGGTTTCGAGTGCCTTGTTACCTTATACGGTAGTTATTGATCCCCAACCTTCGATTTCTGTTCGAGGAGATATTAACGTTTGCCCAGGGGATTCAGTCAAATTAGTTGGCAAATTTAGGAGACCATATTATGCATATTCATGGAATACAGGACAAACAACGCCCTCTATTTATGCTAACCAGTCCGGCACTTACGTACTAACAACTTCTACTAACTTAGGCGGATGTAACTTCTCAAATAGTGCGACAGTAGATATCAATGTATTTGATAACGGATATCAGCCTGCAATAACAGCGTTAACTCCTTTAGTAGCTTGTAAGCCTGCTTTCTTTAACTTATCTGCAGATCCTGGATTTGCAGGTTATAGTTGGTCATGGTTTGATGGAAGCTCTTCAGGTGGCGCTTCTAATTCTCAAACAACTTCTATCTTGTTAGATGGAAGCGGTGGAGGACCAATTTTAGATACATCTACCGTTTATTTGACAGTACAACTTGGTGGTGGATGTACGTTTTCTTCATCAACGGTTATTAGATCAGTCCGTGAAATTGAAGTTCGATCACAATATTGTGGTGTTTATAATTACAATTCTACGGATAGCGTTAAAGCAGAACTTGTATTATCTTATTTAACTGACCCTCAATATCAGTTTGAATTTGAAGAAACTGGTCACCCAGGCATAACATGGACATTCACATCAAACGATAGGTGGTGTCGTTTTGCTGATGTGACACCTACACTTCAACCAAACAAATTCTACAATATTCGAGTTCGTCCTGTTATTGATGGTGTTCCGTATTGCTATGGAGGAACATGTCAAATTGGAATTGCAACATTACGCCCAAATCATTCTACTTTATCTTATTCAGAAAGAATAGATGGTTCTTCAGTTGACGCACAAATCTACCCTAATCCATCAAGTTCTGAATTCAACCTTTCATTGCATAGTGACTTACAAAACACGCCAGCTGTTGTTACGATTACAGACTTAAGTGGTCGTTTAATCGAAACCTTTCAATTTGATGGGAGTGAAAACACTGTTCAATTTGGTAAAAACTTAATGAATGGAATTTATATGGTAACTGTTCAACAAGGTGACTTTAAAAATGTAACACGAGTTTTAAAAACCAATTAATATTTAAACCCTTAATTACTGCTTGCATGAAAAGAGACCCAATCGGGTCTCTTTTTGTTTTAGCGATTTCTTTATGACTTATTAATCCAATTGCGCTATAAAAGAAATACGAAAATTATAAGTATGCAATTTCAACTAACGGTTTAAATACATTTTTGGGATTAATCTTGTATAAAAGCTAATAATAAAAAAACATTGCGCTTAATTTGATTTCTGATTAATTGCATGTTCTATCAAATCTACCAGTGAATTCGTTATGCTTTGATTAAAGCAAACTTCAATATCCAACACAGCTATAGGCAATGTTTGATGTAAATGTTTCAACTCCGAAGAATTTAATCGCATCCAGTCTTTACGTGTAGTGAGCACTACTACAGCTCCGTTGTTTTTGGCAACAATCGCTTGATAAGATTCTTTAATCTTTATTATTTCGCCAGAGGTGAATTGATGGTGATCTTTAAATATGAATTCGGTAATTGACTTAGCGTTTTCGTTAACAAAATCAATTAGTGGCTTTGGCTTGGCAATACCTGCCACAATAATCACATCGCAATTTCGAAGATACGCAATCGGCATTTTTTCTCCGGAGCCAAACTTCATAGTATCACCATAACGCATATACGAAAACATTGTCTGCTTAATTCCGTAACCACTTATTTTGTTTGTGATTTGATTCTTTAATTCTTGCGAAATGTTTTCTGGTGATTTACTCACAATAACTACATCCGCTCTTTTTACACCAGATTTAGGCTCTCGCAAACGACCTGCAGGTAATAATTGATCGTTGTAAAAAAGGTCAGAATAATCAGTAATTAAAATATTAAAATCGGGCTTTACATAGCGGTGTTGAAATGCATCATCCAATAAAACAATTTCACATTCCGATTCTTTTTCTATCTGATTAATTCCTTCTACTCTACTTTCGCAAACAGCCGCATGAATATCATTAAACAAATTGACATATTGTAAAGGCTCATCGCCAACTTGTATCGATGAACTCTCGGGCTTTACCCATTTAAATCCTTTAGATGATCGGCCGTATCCACGACTTAAAACAGCGACTTTATATTTATTTTTTAATAATCCGATTAAATAAATCACATGTGGCGATTTACCCGTCCCACCGGCTGATAAATTACCAACATTAATAACAAAAGACCTAAAAGATTGCTGTTTTAAAACACCAATATCAAATAGAAAGTTCCTTAAACGGACTATTATCCCATATAAAAACGAGAAAGGGAGCAATAAAATTCGCATAGATTCAAAAATATAACTTTTTAAGTACACAGAGTGATTAAATTTGTCCTACTTATAAAATCGAATATGCAGCTAAAAGAGATCATACAGTTTCTTGAAGAAAAAGCACCTTTATCATTACAAGAGAGCTACGATAATTCAGGGTTAATTTGTGGACATCCATTAATGGAAATTAAAGGCGCCATTATTTGTCTTGATAGTACCGAAAAAGTTATAGATGAGGCAATCCGACACGGATACAATCTGGTTATTGCACACCATCCAATTGTATTTAGCGGACTTAAAAAGCTAAATGGCAAAAATTACATTGAGCGAACCATAATTAAAGCCATTAAAAACGATATCGCTATTTATGCAATCCATACGAACTTAGATAATGTGATACATGGAGTGAACGCAAAAATTGCAGAAAAACTTGGACTTTTAAATTGTCGGATATTGAGTCCGATGAAGAATAAACTTCTAAAACTGAGTACCTATGTACCCGAAAAGGAGGCAGAATCAGTAAAAGAAGCTCTTTTTAATGCGGGAGCAGGCCATATCGGAAACTACTCAGAATGTAGTTTTAGCACTAATGGTGAAGGGACGTTTAAAGGTGGAGACAATAGTAATCCCGTTTACGGCGAAAAAAATATTCGTTTTAAAGGGACGGAAATTAAAGTTGAGGTTATTCTAGAAAAACACAAACAATCAAACGTTTTTCAAGCCTTGAAAGAGGCCCATCCTTACGAAGAAGTTGCCTATGAAATTATCGAATTAGCAAATAGCTGGCAGGAATCAGGAGCAGGATTAATTGGCGAATTACCAGAAGAAACAGACACCTTGAAGTTCCTTAAGTCGTTGAAAACCAAAATAAAAACCGAGTGTATACGCTATACTCACCCGGCCTTTAAAGCAGCGAAAAAAATAGCCATTTGTGGTGGTGCGGGCAGTTTTTTATTAGAAGATGCTAAGCGAGCTGGAGCAGATATTTTCATTACTGGCGACTTTAAATATCATCAGTTTTTTGATGCAGATGAAACTATAACAATTGCTGATATTGGACATTATGAAAGCGAACAGCATACAATTGAACTATTAGGTGATTGGCTTAGCGAAAAATTTCCTACATTTGCCCTCCGTTTAACGGAGATTAATACCAATCCAATTAATTACCTCTAATCATGGCTACTAGAAAGTCTAAGAAAGCAGCAGAAGAAGTTGTTGAAGTCCCTAAGAAGGTTAAACCAATTGTTCGTTCTATCGACAAAGGCGATAACAGCATCGAACATAAACTTCGTGCACTTTATCAATTACAAATAATCGACAGTCAAATCGACAGAATTCGCATTACTCGTGGAGAATTACCAATGGAAGTATTGGATTTAGAAGATGAGATTGCTGGATTACAAACACGTGTAACAAACTATACTGATGAGGCTACTGAGCTTGACGAGCAAATTAAAAATCGTAAGCAAGCTATGAAAGATGCTCAAGCAGCTATAAAGAAGTTTCAGTCGCAGCAGGCAAGTGTAAAAAATAATCGTGAATTTGATTCCTTAAATAAGGAAATTGAATACCAGCAATTAGAAATACAATTGTGCGAAAAACGTATTAAAGAACATACTGTTGAATTAGCTTCAAAGAATTTAATCGTAGAAGCATCTGTTCATGCACTTGAAGAAAGAAAATTAGATTTAATAAATAAAAAATCTGAGTTAGAATCGATTGTTGCTGAAACAGAAAAAGAAGAACAAGAGCTTTTAGTTGAATCAAATAAATCATCTGAAATCATCGAAGCAAGAATATTAACTGCATACCAACGTATTCGTAAGAACGCAAGAAATGGTTTGGCTGTTGTTCCTGTAGACAGAGATGCTTGTGGTGGATGTTTCAACAAGATCCCTCCTCAACGTCAATTAGATATTCGTCAGCGCAAAAAAGTAATCGTTTGCGAACATTGCGGACGTATATTAGTTGATGGAGCTGTAATCGAATAATAATTATTATAAATCCAATAGCAGAGCGGCGAACTTTATAAAGTTCGCCGCTTTTGTTTTTACTCTTTATTTTGATAAAGATCTTTTTTACTTCCTTCAAATAACTCGTATCCTAGCAACCTGCAATCGATTGGTCCATTAAAGAGTTGTATTTTGCGATTATTACGCAATCCAACAGCCTTAGCGCCTTCAGGACTTCCAGTAAAAATCCAGGCTTTATAACCAGCGTAGCTCTTTTTGAATTTATCACCGATCTCTTTGTACAAAGCTTCAATATCTTCTACCTGTAGCTTTTCGCCATAAGGAGGGTTAATAATCACAACACCATTTCCCTGTGGTCTTTCGAAATCTCTGAAATCACCTAATGATAACTCTACTATATCTTCCACCCCGGCACTCACAACATTCTCTTTAGCTTTTTCTAAAGTGTATTTATTAATTTCATTTCCATAAATACGAACCGGTTGATCATTGATTCGTTCTAATTGTTTCTCGCGAATTGTTTTATACAATGCCTCGTCAAAATTCAACCATTTTTCAAAGGCGAATTTTTTTCTAAATAAGCCTGGAGGAATATTGGCTGACATCAATGCAGCTTCAATTGGAATAGTTCCTGAACCACACATAAAATCAACTAATGGCTTATGTGGCTCCCATCCTGATAACATAATAATACCTGCTGCTAATACTTCACTAAGTGGTGCTTTATCAACATCAACGCGATAACCTCTTCGATGCAACGAGTCGCCACTGCTATTGATTAAAAGGGTGCATTTATTTTTATTGATAAACACATTCACCTCTAAATCAGAATCAGTCTTACTAACGTCAGGGCGTTTACCCGTTTCCTTACGGAAGCAATCAGCAATGGCATCTTTAACTTTTAATGCAGGATATAAATTATTATCAAACAAATCAGAGTTCAAGGTACATCGAACAGAAAAAGTCTGATTAACCTTCATTAATTCTGTCCAGTCAAGCTTTAAAACTTGTTCATACAAATCATCTCCATCTTTGATTGGAAATGAGGTAAGACTAATCATTACTCGCAATGCAAGTCGACTACTAAAATTGACTTTGTATACAAACCCTAAATCACCAACGCAAGAAACAGCACGCGTATGTATTTCTACATCCCTACCTCCAAGCTGACGAAGTTCTTTTGATAATAGTTCCTCTAATCCCGCATAGGTAGATACAACTAACCTTAAATCTGATTTCAATAACATAAAGCGAAGATAGGCAAACTACAATGATTTATTTTTCAGTATACCAAAGGGTATTGAACAACCAATTGTGAGATTCCTTCCCATTCCAGATATTCCAACATCTTTTAATCTTGAAAGATGATTAAAATAAACTTCGTTCGTAATGTTATTAGCTATCACATAAAAATCAATGCACAGATTTTTCGATTCAAATCGAGTTGATAATCCACCACCCCAAAGCGCATATGCATCTGTAATTGTTTCAAACTGATCAATTCTATCTTGCTTTGCGAAATAATCAAAGTGCGCTTTTATTTTAAGGCTCTTCCAATTACCATTTTGTTTTTTGATGAACTCATAACTTAAAACGGAGTTCAGATGAAATGGAGGAATAAATGGCAAAGCTAAATCTGTCTCTTGATTAATAGCCCATACATACGAAGCTTTATTTTCAAAATGAACTTGCTGCGTTAGATGATAATCGATTGACAATTCTCCACCATAAAACAACGCATCGCCTTGCACATATCTAAAGACTGGGTAAATTGTATTATCAATTAATACAGTTTGATTTTCGCTATTCCGATAATAGATAAACTGATTAAATGCGTTGTAAAAAAGCGAAATCTCCCCTCCTATCTTTTCACTCTCATAGCCTAATCCTGCATCAAATTGCCAGCTGGTTTCTGGCTTTAAATCAGGATTGCCAATTTCATATCTGAATGTTCCTTCATGTACTCCATTGGCAGATAATTCAGAAATATTGGGAACACGAAATCCTCTTCCAGCATTACATCTGAAATGCAAACGATCAGTTGCTTCATAGGTCAAGCCCAATGATCCGCTTATCGCGTTAAAGGATTTTTTAAACGAAGTAAAAACGCTTGGCAAACTATCCACGCTTATCGATTTCCAATCATAGCGCAAACCGAAATTTCTCGACCATTTGTTTTTCACTTTTTTAATGGATGAAAAAAATCCGACATCTTTCGAAGAATAATCAGGAATTAAAAAAACACCACCTTTGTTATTATTTTGCTGTATACCACCACTAGCACCAACTACAACTTGCATATTTTTATATTCAGGGAAATAGTATTTTACATCACCAGTTACCGTTTTCAAGTCGACAAACATACCTGGTACGAAAGCATTACTTTCATACTCCTTGCGCTGATTGTTTTGCCATCCAAAAACAGTTCTTAAATTTCCTTTGCCTATGAAATAACTTCCTAATGATGAAAATTTATAATGATTCACTCGCTGAAATGGCAAAGCTATAGTTCGCGTTAAAGCATCACCGTTAGATATTGATACGCCTTCATGATTCAAGAACAGTCCATTCGAATCTCGTTCGCCTTCAATGATTCCAAATTGTGCCTGATAGGAACTAAAATGAAAATGTTGATACCCCCATTTTTTGTTAATGCCCAGCATCAAACTGGAGTTATCTTCATTAAAAGCAGAGTTGTAGATAACTTCATTAGGTGTTGAATAGGCGGCTGCATTTTTATATGTTTTTCTGATTCGCCATACTAAACCATTCTGATTACCTTCAGCCATAGCGCCGGTCACAAATAGTTTATTATTTGATTGATACTGATTAACCAATTCACCTTTTATAGATCCTAAAGGAGCAGGAAACGGCTCCAGAATATTAATTACTCCGCCAATGGCATCTGAACCAAACAAGAGTGATGCTGGACCTTTCAATACTTCTATTCTTTCCGCCGAAAACTGATCAATTTCCAACCCATGTTCATCGCCCCATTGTTGTCCCTCCTGACGAACGCCTTCGTTAATACTAACGATACGGTTATACCCCAAACCACGAATAATAGGTTTAGCAATACCTCCTCCACTAGAAATTGATGAAACACCTGCCACCTGCGTAAGTGCTTCCGTGATATTTGTTGCTGCGGTATTTTGAATCTGTGATTTTTCAATCGGATCTACACTAACGCTTGATTGTGCATGATTAGTTGCAAACGCAGATCCTGTTATTACTACTTCATCCTTTTCTAAAACCTGTGGCGAAAGAAATAACTCAACTGATGTTATTTCAGTCGTCAATTCTAAATAATTAGTGATACTGCTATATCCGAACATCCTAACTTGCAGCGCAAGCTTTCTAACAGGTAAATTAGAAAGATTGAAATCACCTTTACTATTAGTTACAGCACCGATTTTTAAATCAGAAATAAATACGGACGCACCTTCAATTGCCTCCTTGGTGTTTTTATCTAATACTTTGCCTTTTAAGATTAACTGAGACTTAGCATCGCTGCATAGTAGAATTGCAGCAACGAAAAAGAAAATTCTTTTCATAGATAGATTGGATTAAAAAATTAAAAACTAATGATTGATTTATAAAAAACAAATCAAAATGCAGGTGGACCTTTATTAGAAAATGAAAGCGTAAAACAAAGACACTTTAAATCCAACGCACCAAATAAAATTAAAACAAAAGCAAGTTGAATAAAACAAAAGCTTTTAATACTACTGTACAAAATGGGATCACCTGTTAAATCAAAAATCAAACAATGCTCATGCTCTACAGAAACATCACTCTCGTGCTCGTGACAAGCCACATCTGATGTATCATGATGGCCTGTCAACTCATGCCATAACTCACGCGGCACAAATAGCTGCAAGCATAAAGCAATCAACAACCAACTCGTGAATTTTTGCATCGGTTATTTGCTATTAATTTTCAAAAGCATACTGAATCAGATTAGCACCCATCTTAAGTGCTTTCTCTCTGTTATCTTGCGAATCTCTATGCACTTCTACATCTTCCCATCCATCACCTAAGTCACATTCGTAATCATAAAAACAAACCAATCGTCCGTTATAAATCAGGCCAAACCCCTCAGGAGCTTTATTATCATGCTCATGGATTTTAGGAAGTCCATTAGCAAATTCGAATTTTTGATGATACACCGGATGATTAAAAGGCAATTCAACGAAAGTCAGTTCTGGAAAAACTTTCTTCATTTGCGGACGAATAAATTTATCCATTCCGTAGTTATCTGAGATGTGCAAAAATCCGCCACCAATTAAATACTTCCTTAAGTTATCCGCCTCTTGCTGAGTAAACACAACATTACCATGTCCTGTCATGTGCACAAAAGGGTAATTGAATAAATCAGGACTACCTACTTCTACAATTCCTTGTTCGGTATTAATTGTTGTTCCTAAATTCTGGTTGCAGAAAACAATTAAGTTTTTTAATGATGTTTCAAGATTCGCGTACCAGTCGCCACCCCCATTATATTTCAGCAATGCAATTTTAACAGTAGGCTCTGTTGGTGTAGTAGCTGACACAAAAAACACTAACAATAACAAGTATCCTAAAACTTTTTTCATCATTCAAATTTAGTGTTTTACAATTACAAATCTTGAGTGAGGGCATTGAAAACTGCGCAGGCATATACACCAGCAGTTTCGGTGCGTAGACGCGATTCGCCTAATGACACAGGAGAATAATTATTACTTATAGCTAATTGGATTTCATGTTCTGAAAAATCTCCTTCAGGCCCAATTAATAACAACGCACTTTTTTCATGAACGATTGATTTTCCAAAATCACTTTTGTCTGACGATTCACAATGCGCAATAAACTTATTTTCATTCGATGTAGATTTGATAAAATCTTCGAACTTAACAAGAGGGTTTAATAATGGAAATTTAAAGTGATGCGATTGCTTTGCAGCAGAAACTATCACTTTATTTAATCGTTCAGGTTTTATTTCTTTTCTTTCTGAATAACGACAAAGCAAAGGAGTAATTTCCGTAACCCCCATTTCTGTTGCTTTCTCTAAAAACCATTCAAAGCGATCGATATTTTTTGTTGGCGCGATGGCAATGTGCAAATTGGATGTGGCAGACTTTTGAGGAATCTCTTCTGTTAATCGCACCAACGATTTTTTCGAATCAACATTTATCAATTCTCCTTTGAATAAATGTCCTAAACCATCTGTCAGATGGATTATATCACCAATACGCATGCGCAATACCTGGGCTGCATGATACGACTCTTCTTGCGAAAGAATCACTTCACTATTCAAGACTAAATTATCACAAAAGAATAATTGCATATGAATGAAAAAGGGGCATTATTTCTAACGCCCCTTCTGTTTTGATTATTGTTATTAAGCTACAACTGCGGCTGCAGGAGCGGCTGCTAGAATTTCAGGACTTGCACCATCTGCATACTGCGCAAAGTTCTTAACGAATTTTTTTGCTAATTCATTTGCTGTATGATCGAAGGCTGCTTTATCTGTCCATGTTAATCGTGGATTTAAAATTTCAGTTGGTACACCTGAACATGATTTTGGAACACGTAAACGGAAGATTGGAAGTTCTTCGAATTCTACATTATCAAACTCCCCGTTTAAGGCTGCAGTAATCATAGCACGCGTATAACTTAACTTCATACGAGAACCTACACCGTAAGAACCACCTGACCATCCAGTGTTCACTAACCATACTTTGATTTCAGGATTATCTTTTAATTTCTTTCCTAATAACTCAGCATATTTAGCTGGATGAAGAGGAAGGAATGCTTTTCCGAAGCAAGCAGAAAACGTAGTTGTTGGTTCCGTAATTCCCATTTCAGTTCCTGCAACTTTAGCAGTATAACCAGAGATGAAGTGATACATCGCCTGACCATTATCTAAGCGACTGATTGGAGGTAATACACCGAAAGCATCGCATGTTAAGAAGAAAATATTTTTTGGCTTCTTTGCTACTGAAGGCTCAACCGCATTATCGATATGATTAATTGGATATGCAACACGCGTATTCTCGGTCTTAGAAATATTATCGTAATCAACTGTACTTGTACCTTCGTAGCACTCGATATTTTCTAATAATGCTCCGAATTTAATTGCCTTGAAAATTTGTGGTTCTTTCTCAGCTGAAAGGTTTACACATTTAGCATAACATCCACCTTCAAAGTTAAATACTGAATCATCGCTCCATCCATGCTCATCATCACCAATTAATCCGCGGTTAGGGTCAGCACTTAATGTTGTTTTACCAGTACCAGATAGTCCGAAGAATAAAGCTGTATCGCCATCTTTACCAATATTCGCAGAACAATGCATACTTAAAACACCTTTGTGCTGAGGTAATACATAATTCAATACCGTAAAGATTCCTTTTTTAATTTCACCTGTATAACCCGTTCCGCCAATTAAAATCATCTTCTTAGTAAAGTTAATGATTGCGAAGTTATGCTGACGAGTTCCATCAATTGCAGGATCTGCATGGAAGCCAGGAGCGTTAACAATGGTCCACTCTGGATCAAACGTCATTAACTCATCATGCGTAGGACGCAAGAATAAATTATTAACGAAAATATTTTGCCATGGGTATTCAGTTACAACTCGCACATTCAAACGATAGCGAGGATCAGCACAAGCAAAAGCATCACGCACATAAACCTCACGGTTAGTAAGGTATGCCTGCATTCTTTGGAAAATATGCTCAAACTTGGCCGCATCGAATTTTAAATTTATATCTCCCCACCAAACAGTATTTTCTGTTTCAGCATCTACCACACAAAACTTATCTTTGGGTGAACGACCAGTAAACTCACCTGTGTCGATTGCTAAAGCGCCAGTATCGGTTAAAGAGCCCATGCCTAACATGATAGTTTCTTCTACCAGCTCAGCAGGCGTTAAATTCCAATGCGCCATGGCTACATTTTTTAAACCTAAAGACTCTAATGAGGCATTTGGGTTCTTAGTTCCGTAATTGTTCATATTGGTTTCTGAAAGTTTGTGCAAAGAAAGGGAAAAATCTTACTTGCATCAATGAAAATCATTCAATTTTCTTTATTTAAAACGGCTAGACTTATTCTCTTCAATTTGAATAAGTTGATTGCCTTCAAACAGCTTTTTCAATCCTTTTATAAAGTCGGTTTGCTCATTCAAATTCAGCTCATTAAGCGAAAATTCACAATCATATTCGCCTTCACGGCCCCAAGCAAGTGTTCCGTATTTAACCAGTTTACCTGATTTTGCTTTGAAGGAATTGATATATCCATCCAACATTGTCTTCCCATTTGGATCGATTCCAGCACCTATACTAGCAAACGTAACCACTAATCGGATATTCTTTTCCATTGAAGCTGGGGGCATTTCTGTTTGTTCTGCTTGTTTAGATTCCTCTACTTCGGTAATTGTGATTGAACTAGCCTTTTTTGATGAATTACATGCAATTGTAAAAAAAGCTGCTACGATTAGTAATGTTCTCATTTTAATTTATTTGTTTTTAGAGCTTGTAAAAATAACATAATCCAAGCAGTTATCATTAAAACTCCACCAATTGGAGTTATGGGTCCCAAGAACGAAACGCTAAGTCCACTAATTGATTGCGTTGAAAGCAAATAGACACTCCCACTAAAAAGTAAAACGCCGCTAATGAAAAGTCGTAAAACACTAATTGTTCCTTTTGATTCCATTAATCGATCATTAGTTGCTATGATTAATATTGCTAATCCATGAATCAATTGGTAACGTACACCTGTTTCCCAAGCAGTTAAAGACTCAGGAGATAATACTTTCTTTAATGAATGGGCACCTAAGGCTCCGAAACAAACACCAGTGGCCATCATTGCTGAGGCCCAAATGATGAAATTATTTTGCTTTTGCATAGTTTAAAAAAGGAATCAGTTTTGAGACCTTATGGTTATTTTCTTGATTCGATGTATTCGTTCAATTCATCAATAGATGATTCGAAAGTAAATACATCATTTACTTTAAAGTAATTGCCAATATCATAAGTATGGGAATAACAATTCTTCGCTATTTCTAATTTATTTGCTTCAAATGTAAAACAACCTAAAAGGTCTTTAACTTGATTAGTTAACAAGCACTGCGATGAAACTACTTGCTTTGTAATTATAAGTTTAGTGTCTTCAAATGTTTTTGAATTAACTGTTCTCTTAAAATCAGAAAAATCATTCTGCGACATAGGCACTGAACAACCAATTGGACCATTATAACCTGGCAAATAAACTATAGGTGATGGTGCAGGATTTTGATTCGGATGATTATGACCTGAATGATCATCAAAATTTCCGGTTGAAGAATGTGTTGTTGTTGTAGTAGTCGTTGTAGTCGTTGAATGAACCGTTGAACTATTATCTAAATCAGATTCTGAAACATTCATATTAATTCCGCTACCCATACCATCAACATTAATTCCTAAACTAATATTTACATTGTCTGGATTAGAAGTACCAGTTGTAGTTGTTTTGGTAGTTTGTTGATGTGTTACCGTTGTATTTGCGTTTGAAGCAGCAGGGTTTGCATTGTAAACAACAACAGTTTGTGATGCGGGTGCTGATGGAGCTTGTTCGAGAGGGACATTGCTCATGAAGCGGGTTACATACTCTCCTTTGTTATTATGCTTAATACAATAAGTTGTTTCTTCACCTAGAGCAAGATTGATATTAAAATTTTTCTCTCCTAAAACTTGATTATCGAAAATCACTTTTAACTTGTAATATTCTGCATTAAGTCCAGTTATTTTAACATTGGTCTCGGGCTTTGCATTTTGTCTGATTCCATTTAGAATTGCAGTGAATTGTTCACCATTTTCAGTGAACAAAATCAAATTGGCTGTTTGCGCCTTCGCAATTAGTCCGAAGGAAACAATAATAGCAAAAGCTAAAATTCTCTTAATCATATTAGGAACTGTTTTGAGTTAGCAAATTTATCACTTTCTTATTAATCTTCGCAATAATTGGGTTCCATTATAATTTCTAAATTCGCACCAGCATTTAATGTATGAAAACAATTCTTTTACTTGGGGCTGGAAAATCTTCCGGAACACTTATTCAATATTTATTAAATAACTCAACTTCTGATGGATTTATTTTAAAAGTAGGTGATTTATCATTTTCAGTTGCTCAAGCTAAAGTGAATAACCACTCCAATGCGATAGCCTTTGAGTTTTCAATCGACAATATTGAACAACGTGAATTAGAAATTCAAAATGCCGATTTAGTAATTTCTTTGCTTCCCCCTGCCCTGCATATTTTAGCAGCCCGCGATTGTGTCCGTTTTAAAAAGAATTTAGTTACTGCGAGCTATGTTTCAGATGAAATTCATAGTTTACATCAAGATGCCGTCGCTGCAAATATTTTGTTATTGAACGAATGTGGTTTAGATCCAGGCATCGATCATATGTCTGCGATGGAAATTATTCATCGTATTAAAAATTCAGGAGGAGAAATCACTTCATTTAAATCATACACCGGAGGATTAGTAGCACCAGAATCGAATGATAATCCGTGGGGATATAAATTTACCTGGAACCCACGAAATGTTATTGTTGCAGGACAAGGTACTGCCAAGTATATTTCGAATGGAGAATATAAATACATTCCCTATCAACGCTTGTTTTCAGAAATAGAAAAAGTGATAGTTGATGGACATGGTGAATATGACGGATATGCCAACCGTGATTCGTTGAGTTACCGCAAGCAATATGGATTAGATACTATTCCAACTTTATTAAGAGGGACACTACGCTATAAAAATTATTGTTCTGCATGGCAGGTATTTGTTACACTAGGACTTACTGATGATTCTTATAAAATAGAAAACTGTGAGAATTTAACTTTTGCACAAATTGTTGAATCATTGTTACCATCATCCGTGAAAGGAAATACGATTGCAGAAAAAGTTGCGGACTTATGCGGACTAAATGCCAACGGAGAAATCATGAGTATGATATCCTACACCGGTGTTTTTGAAAACATCAAAACGAATTTGAAAAATGTTAGTCCAGCGCAAGTATTACAACATTTATTAGAGCAAAAATGGGTGCTTAAGGAAGGTGACAAAGACATGATTGTTATGCAGCATATTTTCGAATATAAATTGAATGGAACTACCAAACAATTAACATCATCGCTGGTTGTTAAAGGAGACGATACGACAAACACTGCAATGGCAAAAACAGTTGGATTACCATTGGCAATTGCTGCTCGACATATTTTGAGAGGTGATATAAAATTAAAGGGAGTTCAAATACCGGTAATTGAAGAAATGTATCAACCAATATTAAAAGAATTAGCTGAATTGGGAATCTCTTTTACAGAATCAGAAAGCTAAATAAAAATCTTTTGTCAAGTTAATATACTCCTGCGTATATACGCGTCCGTTATCATCTGCTTGAATAATTAGTTCATTTGAAAGGCATTCTATTTCTTTTTTCGAATAAACGAATTCTAATAATACTCGCTTAGGCTCCTTACTGATTTTAGTTTTAACTTTCGTACAACGTGATTGTGCAAATCCATTTTCTAATGCAATACTTCTAATCTTTTCTTGCTGATCAGCAGGAAGAATCAGTGAAAGCCTTCCATCCACTCTCAACAATCTTTTTGCTGCTGCTATTAAATCTTCATAAGGCAATAAAACATCAGCTGAGCGTGCAATATCGCGCGACAAATCATCCGAAGAATAATAACCAGTAAAATAAGGAGGATTAGAAACTATTAAATCAAATTTATCATCTGTTTGATAATCCTGAATTTTTGAATGAATTATAATCAAACGTTCCTTCCATGGTGATGCATTAAAATTAATTGTGGCTTGATTGCATGCATTTTCTTCTGCATCTACCGCAACAATACTTGCATTTGATCGCTGTGCCAGCATTAAGGCAATTAGTCCAGTACCAGTTCCAATATCTAAAACGTGAGTCGCATTTTCAATGTTGGTCCAAGCACCCAACAACACGCCATCCGTTCCTACTTTCATGGAGCAGAGTTCCTGCTGAACAGAAAACTGTTTGAAGTTGAAGTGGGAGTTGGAGTTGGACATTTTTATAATTCTAGTTTGCTAATAAAATTATTGGACATTGATTTTTATTTAATTTTTGATGTATTGAATAATGGCACCAATCCAAATAACATGTACCAAAAATGCATAATTTGATACATATCACCCCAATAATTACGATTACTTTTTGTCCACTAACGTTCGAATTTGAGCGAAATCGCCAACAATTTTAGGCAGAAATGATTAAAAAAATAAATAAATGTAAATTTTTAAAACTGAATTTCAATGATTTAAATTATTATAGTACCTTGTATTGCATAGTACTATAAAAATAACTTATGTTTGCACCCATCAATAAAAAAGAATGAGTAATCTCGAAAATACACAACAGCAAATGCGGAAGGGCGTACTGGAGTTTTGCATACTCGGCATTATATCGCAAGGAGAAGTTTACCCTTCTGATATCATCAGCAAACTGAAAGATGCGAAGCTCATCGTGGTAGAAGGTACCCTATACCCACTATTAACCCGCTTAAAAAACCAAGGACTTCTTGCATATAACTGGAAAGAATCATCCAGCGGACCACCACGAAAATATTATTCGCTCACCCCTATTGGAGAAGAATTTTTTAACGCATTAAATCAAACATGGATTGAATTGGCGCAAGCCGTTAACATGACAACTTCTAAATAATATGAAAAAAACAGTCACCGTAAATATTGGCGGCATCGTATTTCACATCGAAGAAACCGCATACGAACAATTACAAAGTTATTTGTCGAACATAAAAAGTTACTTCACCCTTTCCGATGGTCGTGATGAAATCATTCAAGACATCGAAACCAGAATAGCAGAAATGTTTTCTGAAAAAATTTCGAACAGCAGAATGGTAGTTACCGATGCGGATGTCGAAGAAGTGATGAAACAACTTGGCAAGCCATCCGAGGTTGCAGGAGCCGATGAACAATCATCAACCAAAGACAACCCAAATCAAGAGCGCGCAGAGAAAAAATTATTCCGTGACCCTGATGATAAAATTATTGGTGGTGTTTGTAGCGGTGTTGCACATTACTTCGGAATTGAACCATTATGGCTTCGTTTACTATTAGTATTTTCTATCATTTATTTTGGCGCAGGACTTTTGCTATATATTATCTTATGGATAGTGATACCTAAAGCAAATAATGCCTCTGAGAAATTATCCATGAAGGGAAGACCTATCAACCTGGATACAATTAAAGAAACGATAGAAGAAGATGTGAATGATCTAACTGAAAGAGTAAAAGGTAAAAAACCTTTGTTTCAAAAAGGTACATCGCGCTTAGCAAGATTCGTTGAAGATGTAATCTCGATCGTATTACAAATTATAAAGTTCATTGCTAAGTTTATTGGAGCTATAATATCCGTAATCTTATTCATTTTGCTTTTTAGTTTAATGATAGCATTATTAGGAATATCAGGAGCATTAGGAGATGTGAATATCCCTGTCTTCCTTAGCAATTTTGTACTGTCATCTACTCAAATGTTTATTGCTATTACAGGTATTGCATTATTGATTGGTATTCCGCTAATACTACTTTTATACAGAGCACTTCGCTACTTATTTAATATCCGAAAGGAGCCTCGACAAGTAAGAAATACCGCAGGGGTATTATGGATAATTGGATTTATTCTTGTATCCTACATCACCATCGCAATCAGTAAAAACTTTGGATCAAAACAAAC
>CANFIN010000038.1 GCA_947447155.1 Bacteroidota bacterium
CCAATTCAGGTTAATTACATTGATAAAACAGAAGAGTTGTTAGATTTGATTATTAAAAAACATGCTTTTGAAAAACTAAAAGTTGATACTAAAAGAGATACTAGTTTTTTACGACGATTATTAGCAGGGGAACAACTAGATACGATATAAATTATGAATGATGATTTTGTTTGGGGTGTTGCCACATCCGCTTATCAAATTGAAGGTGGTAAGTATGCTAATGGTAAACGAGCATCTATATGGGACGAATTTTGCAGAAAGAAAAACAAAATACAAAACAATCACAAAGGCGATCATGCTTGTGATTTTTTATATCATTATAAAAATGATTTATCGCTACTGAATCAATTAGGAATTAATAATTTTCGTTTTTCAATTTCATGGCCAAGAGTAATTCCTTTTGGCAATGGCTTTATTAATCACAATGGATTATCATTTTACGATAGATTGGTAGATGATTGCCTAGAAAAAGGAATAAATCCCTGGATCACACTTTATCATTGGGATTTACCACACGCACTTGAATTAAAAGGGGGTTGGACTAATCGAGATATCATCAGTTGGTTTAATCGTTATACAGAAGTTGTTGCAAACAAACTTGGCGATCGTGTAAAGAACTGGATGGTGTTGAATGAGCCAGTAGTTTTTACAGGTGCAGGCTATTATTTAGGTGTTCATGCACCCGGAAGAAAAGGTGAAAGCAATTATTTTCCTGCTTTACATCATACTGCAATTTGTCAGGCACAAGGAATAAGAACATTAAAAGATATTGTAAAAGATTCGCATGTTGGTACTACCTTTTCTTGTTCCCATATTTCCCCAATGGATACAAATAGCGAAAAGGATATAATTGCAGTTAATAAAGTAGATGCATTAATAAACCGGTTATTTGTTGAACCCTTGCTTGGGTATGGATATCCCGTTCATGAACTACCTTTTTTAACGAGATTAGAAAAATACATGCTTCCTGGCGACAATAAGCTTATAAAAGCAACTCCTGATTTTATTGGTATTCAAAATTACACGCGCGAGGTAGTGAAGCATAGTTTTCTTCAGCCTGTTTTAAAAGCTAAAATTGCAGATGCAAAAAGCAGAAATGTAGAACGCACTGTTATGAATTGGGAAGTGTATCCTGAGGCTATTTATGAAATGATTAAAAAGTTTAATTCATATCGTAATATTTCAAAAATATATGTCACAGAAAATGGTGCAGCTTTTAAAGATGAAGTTTCGGGTAATGGTGAAATAAACGATGAGAAAAGAATTAAATACCTAAACGATTATATCCAACAAGTTTTAAGAGCAAAGAAGGAGGGAATGAAAGTAAATGGTTATTTTCTGTGGTCGCTACTTGATAATTTCGAATGGTCTGAAGGTTATGGCCCTCGATTTGGAATAATTCATGTGAATTATAAAAATCAAAAACGCACAATTAAAAATTCTGGTTATTGGTATAGCAATTTTATCAAGCAATGCAAACAAGAAGAAAAACAAAAACAGGCTGAACAAATAGTTGAGCCTGTTTCTGAAATTGATTATTAATTTTTAGTGCGACACTGTTAGTTTTTTAACTGCCGTTCCGTAACCAGAAGTTAATTTAATAAAATAAATTCCGTTTATTAAATTCTCAGTAGAAAACTTAAATGCATTCATCCCTTTCACATTTTCAGTAAGCATATTTTGTCCTACTAAATTAAAAACTTCTAACCTATCAGCATTTGTAAAAGTGATATTAGCTTCAATAGCTGATGGATTAGGATAAACATTCACCTTCATTAATTCATTTGAGTTATTTAATCCCAAAGGAGATGGTGGAATATATTTTATACTGCAAACTGTTCCATTTAAATATCCTTTAAAAGTGTATAAATCACTTGTAGCAAATGCTGGTGACAAAAGAATAAACTTAACTAACGCAATTGTTGTATCATGTTTTACTGGAGTAAATGTACTTGATGTAAATCGAATTGTTGAATCATTAGTATTATAAAACGACAATGCTTGCAAATAAGTTGTGACATCAATTGTTGTATCGTATTGCAATGCTGTATGGTCATATTTCAATGAAAAATCAACAGAATAAATAGTATCATCAGAAATAACAGAAACAGGAATCTGAATGGCCCCTGTTACACCTGTTAATTGAGAACAATCGAAAACAATCGAATCTTGTGCATCAATTATTTGTGGTTTTGGATTAGGTTGATTTCCTCCCGAAATAGCAGCATTCATGTGTAGTGCTATTAGCGAAAGAAATAATATTAGTAATGTTTTTCTCATTGATTTTTTTAGTTAGTAGTTTTTCATCAAAAAAGGTCGGCCCAAAAAGCTTGGACCGACCTTTTAATCTTAGAAAAATATTATTTGTTTACAACAACTTTCTTTACAGAAACATTTGTACCGTTATAAACTTTCATCAAATAAACACCATTAGCAATTGATGAAGTGCTGATTGAAGCAGCTTCGTTAGCTAATACATTTGTTTGATAAATTACCTGACGACCAGAAACATCTACTAATTGTACTGTTGCATCTTCACTTACAACAACATTAATCATGTCAGTTGCAGGGTTAGGATAAACATTTACAATTGCACCTGTTCCTGAAATTTGTCCGTTACCAATTTCGAAAGCAACACGCTCACCATTGATGTAAGCAGCAACTGCGTTGAAATCATTAGCAGAAACTTCATGACTTCCAATTGCAAACTTCACATTTAAAATTTGAGAATTTAAATCATAGTTTGTGAAGCTATTAGAAGTGAAACGTAATGTTTGATCATCGTTATTGAAGTTTGATAACGTTTCCATTGTATTTGTTCTGTCAACAACAGTGTTGAAAGACATTGCAGAAGTATTGAATTGTAATGCAAAGTCTAATGAGTTAACATTCTGAGTTGAAGAAATTAATACAGGAACATTGATATAACCATTTTCAACAGTTGCTTTAGATAAATCCATTAATACTTTTTCTGATGAACGGAAAGCTGTATTTGGATTTACTGTTGCATAGTTACCATCGATATCTCCAATTAAAATTCCTTTGTAAGACATTGTTGAAATTGTAGGACATGCAGTTGTACCAACAACGTTTGTAGCATTTACAGGAGAACAGAATGATAATACAGGAACTTTGTATTTAGAGAAACCTACACCGTTATTGTTTGGATAAGTAGTAGAGATTGCAAATGCTGCATTTGTTGATACAGTAGCTGTATCTACGAAACTCCAGTCTTTAGATAACTGACCGTTAGAAACACCAGCTGCGTTGTAGTTCCATGCTTGACGGAATTCACCAATTAACAATACAGCACGTTGATTGATCTGAGATACGTCACCAGCAGATACAACTCCATCCTGGTTAACATCCATTGCAATAATTTGATAAACATTTGGAGTAAATGTAAGATCGTTCAATAAAACCTGACGAGCTCTTAATGCATCGAATCCATTGATTACTGGTTGCATATCTGTAGTAGCAGGAATATCTTTATTGATATTGATGTTTACTCCATCATTTGCATTGTAACTGAAGTTTCCTAAAGTATCAGGATTAGTTACTGTTGTTGAAGGAGCGTTACAGTTTGCATTATTACCATTGATAGTTGTTGCTAAATACTGATTAGGGTTAGCAGCGTTGTATTTAATTGGAGAATTGTTTGACCAGAATGCTAACTTACCAGTATAAGAAGAATCTCTGAATGCTTTATATGTTCCAGATTGAACTAATTTTCCAGAAACACCATTGAAATAACTTTCTTGTAATGTTGATACAGAAACAGTCGTTACATCTGTTGAAGTAAACGTTGCAGTTTTTGTAAACTCAACACAGAACACATTACCAACACCTGTAAACTTAGTAGATGCAGGAGCTGCAGAGTTTAAAAATAAAGCGATTGTAATCTTGCTGTTTGTTGCATCGATACTATTGATAGCAGTTACATAAGCAGGATTAATTAAAGCGCTACCAACTGTGATATTTCCAGTTGGAGTTAATTTAGTATTGTCGTAGTTCATTACTACATCGTATCCAATTACGTTTTTAACTGTATCAAATGCAATAACTGGAATACAAACTGTAGTTTCAGTACAAGAAGAAACTTTAGATTGTACATTGTAAGGTAATGCATTAGGATCCGCAATACTTATAGCGATAGCTGAAGATGTAGTGATAGCACCACGATCATCAGTAGCTTTAACAGTTAATGAAGCATTTCCGATAACGCTTGTCCAAGAGAATGAATAAGGAGAAGTGATATCTGTTCCAACTAATACATTGTTAACATAGAAACCAACACTTGCAATTGAACCATCACCATCCGTTGCAGTTGCAGTAATGTTAACTGCAGCAGGAGCTGTATATAATGCACCAGCAGATGGAGCAGTGATTGAACATGAAGGAGGAACGTTGTTTAATACTGTTACACCAACTGCAGTTGAAGTAGTTGTTGCACCTAAGTTATCAGTTGCAATAGCAGTAATTGAATGAGAACCTAAAACTGCTGTCCATGTTGCAGCGTAAGGAGCAGTAGCATCAGTGCTGATTGATACTCCATCAACAAAGAACTGAACAGAAGCAACAGAAACGTTATCCGTTGCATTTGCAGTAATGTTTACTACATCACCTGTAATTAAGTTAGCACCATTTGAAGGAGCTGTAATTGCACACGTTGGAGCTGGATTAGCAGAAACTGTGATAGTGATTGTAGCAGTTGTAACATCACCTGAATTATCAGTTGCTGTAGCTGTTAATGTATGAGATCCGATTGCACCTGTATAAGAAGCTGTATATGGAGCTGTAGCATCAACACCAACAGAAACACCATCAACTTTGAATTCTACTTGTGTAATTGTACCATCAGCATCTGTTGCGTTAGCTGCTAAACTGATTGGAGAACCAGTAATAAAGCTTGCACCATTTGTTGGAGATGTGAAAGAAACAACTGGTAATACATTAGGCGCACCAACTGTTCCAGACAAACTTGCAATTGTGATTTCAGCTCCTGTAGGATTTGAAGATACGAAGTTTTGAACACCACCTGTTGGAGTACCAACCTGAATGTTTAATGCATAAGTTAAAACACCAGTAGTAGTAAACTGACCGATTAATACACGGTTTGTTGCAGTAGGACCAGTTGAACCATTTAATGAAGCGATAGAACCGTTAGAAGTTGTAAAACTTCCACCTACTCCACTTAATGCATCAAATACTCCTAAATCACCATTACCTGTATTGTTAATACCTACAAACGTTACTGACTGAGGAGCAGCAACAATTTGTCCGTCTTGAACAGAGATTGCGATTCCGGCAGAAGCATTAGCATTTAATAAAACACCGTTTGCATTACCTACTGAACCATCAGTATCTTCTGTTTTTAATACACCCATTTTACCAGCACTTGATGCTCCTACAGAGAACCAAGAATCTAACATAACAGCATTTCTTCTGTTATTAGCAGCAGAGATACCATTAGGACTTGTTGAACCAAAGTTTTCTTCGTTGAAGAAATTAGTACTTGAAGAAATTGTTAAAGGATGTGCAGCAACACCATATAATGCCTGGAATTTATAACCAGGTAATAAGTCAGCATAAATACGGTAAGTTACTGAACCAGCTGGTAAGTTACCACCTGCAGCAACAGCACTTGCTGTTGAATCTGCTGCATTAGATACGTAATACTTTTCGATGATTACGTTCTCTAATCCATTTTGTGCATTTGATTTGCTAACAAATAATGCAGTTAAAAGGAAGACTAAACTAAATATTTTTTTCATAAAATAAATTTCTAATAATTTTTTATTAAAGTGGTTTTCTTATTGACAAGACTGGTTGAACTGACCTAATAAAATTAAGAAGTCAACATTGTTTGTAATACCATCAGCATTGATGTCTGTAGTACATGGTTGTAACCCGTTAGTAACATTGATTAATTGAGTATACGCCCAGTTTGATAACCAATTTTTACCTGTTGCAGGGAAAGCACCTTTGTAAGATACTGGAGTATAGAAACCATCATAAGGAGCTGTCGGACATCCAGCAGCGTTAGTGATTTGTGGATTTGGAACTGCATCAAATCTTGTTGTAACTGCATTAGTAGTAAAGTTAGCAGCCCATGTAGGAACGAATCCAGGTAATGATGTTTGAGTTGTGTTTAAGTCAGTAGTGTAGAACTGAGCAGTATCAGAAGAAGCAAATGCAGTTACAGCATTTTTATCTAAAGCAAAATCTTTTGTCATACCTACGAATGCATTACACTTAATTTTTAAACTGTTTGATCCGTTACCACCTGTGTTTGCCCAGTTATGATATGATTCACTTGTTCCTGTTCTTGTTCCTAATGATTTAATCAAGTTTAAACCATAACGGAAGTTTGCGAAAATTGAATTATAAATTTCACCTTCAGTTAATTCTTTTGCTTCGATAGCAGCTAAACCAGAGTTATCAGATGATAATGTTGTTTTAGCGTTGCCAATCATAGTTGCATTATAAATAACAGGATGTGAACGTGGAGTAACGTTTGATTTTTGATCATCAGCATCCATTTCGAAACCGTTGTCACCATCAGCACTTGCAGTAGTATCTGCTGCTTTGATACCAAATATAAATTGAGACTTTCCAGAGTAAGCATCATCCCAGTCGAACATATCATCATTACCAAATAAAGTAGCAAAGTTCTTAACGTTTACTGTACCACCCCAGAATTCCATTGCATCATCAGCGCAAGAAATAATTTCAATATGATCGATTGTTGTTCCACGACCTACTGAACCTAATGAAAGACCATTTAACTCACCACCTAATACTAGGATAGCTCCCGAGTAACGGATAGATATATAAGTTAAAATACCTGAGTTGTCATTATCATCAAAAGTTTCACCTGCAGTTAAATCAGCACCAAATTGGTCTTTGTAGTTAGTAGAGTTAAATCCTTCAAATGTTCCTAAGCCATCAGCAACGCAAATTTTACCTGCTGTACCAACTGCGAATGGACCATTGTTAGCTAATTTTAAATTGTTTGTTGCTCTACCTGCAACACAAATTCCACCCCACTTACCTTTGTTAGCTAATGAATAAGTTCCGTCCATTGGATCAGCTTCAGCAGTAAAAACTACCTGGCAACTTTCAGTTCCGTTAGCGAAAATTTTTCCGCCTCTTTCTACAGTTAATGCAGTTGCAGAATCTGCTGTTGAATAAGCACGAGCTTTAACAACAACACCTGGGTTAATCGTTAATGATTTTCCACTTGGTACATAAATCTTCTTATCTAGAATGTACAATTTTGAACAATCTAAGATAGTGTTAGTCGCAGTTAACTCTCCATCAGTTGCTCCAGTTGAAGAAGCTAAAGATGACATTAATACAGTTGTACGAGAAGATAGGGAAGGACATCCGCAATCTGCTCCTAAGGTTGTTTGGGCAAACGATGACGTTGCCAATGCAAATACAGCTGAAGCTGCTAATGCAATTCTTGTAACTAATTTTTTCATAGGGTTTATAAATTTGGTTTTTAAATTTCCTGATACAAATGTAGGTGCCCAACAAAAAATTAATTGAAAAAATAACTTATGAAATCTTTACATTAAAAGCACTTTAATGTTAAGTAAGAGCGATTCAAAAAACCTTATCTTAACATTAAAATAAAAGAGGCCCTATAGGACCTCTTTTATTTATCTTTATTTTGTTAATCTTTGACGCATCGCACACTGAATCCGTACCCTTTTTCGCAGTGTGAACGCAAAATAGTAGTTTTTTTGTAATCCATGTATCGATACAATAATTCTCCACTGCTATTATCAAATGTGGCTGTCCACCAAAAGCCAGTATGCCTCAACCCCGGATCACCAAACGTTCCGTTCGACAAACGACAACTTCCAGCAGTAGCAGAAAATCCCGATTCATTGGTAGGCCATAAATCTGCATATCGTTGCCAACCTTGTGAGGCTGCTATTTTTAATTTTTGTGCTTCGTCACTACCTCTCCATCCGAACAAATTAGCTGTTACAGCAGACATGCCTTGTGATTGTTCTAAATTTTTCCAATCTTCATCAGTAGCTATATGCCAACCTTGTGGTGCTAATCCTTTTGCATTTAATACAGCATAGGAATTATATAATAATCCGGGAGCTGTGGCTAAGTTGTTATATAAGCAATATGCAGATAAGGTATCTTTCCAGTTATTATCTGTTTGGCCATCTAAAATAGTTGAACCATCTCTGAATGTTTTTACTGTCAGATTTTCTGCCATCCACCACTTACCATTTATTTTAACAGTTTTATAGACATTACCATCTATATCCGTCATGGTACTAGTTTCATTTACCACTACAGGAATTGTATCATCTTCTTCACAAGAACTAATAGCAAAAGTTAAAGTGATAAACGAAAATAAAATAACAAGGGTTCTCATTAATTGATTTGTTTTCATTCTTTAATTTTTAATGATTACTTGTGATTGAATAGTATCCTGTGATAAGCATTTCAACACATAAATGCCACTTACTAAATTAGAAATTGAAATATTCTTCGTCCATGAACCTTCTGAAACATTATCTGAGAAATTTAGAATTACTTTACCAAATGAATTCATCAGAATGAACTGTGTTGCTCCTAAATTTTTATTTCCAGCAAGGCTAATAGTAATGTCGTTATTTGCTGGGTTAGGATAGACAGACATTACTCGATTTCCAGAGGTAATATCAGGACAAACAAATACAATATCTCTATCATTACAATATCCCGGATAACAACACATTTCAGGAACTGAATAGTTAGCATCTGCATCAAAGTTACATGCTAATGTATCCATACACCCAAGTTTTACAAGCGTTAAACATTTTGTTGAATCGCTACAAGCATTTTGTGCATTATAATCGATATAATGAGGGTCTAAACATCCACACTGAGGAGGGAATTTAAGTAATGGAAATGATTTATAAATTTCACTTTGGATTGTTGTGTCAACACCATTAGCTACGTAATTCACCAATGCTCCAGTACTATCAATAACACTTACATTTAACTCGAATTCTAACTGACCTGCAGTAGTAAACTGTCCGATTAAAACATTATTTCCCGAACCCTGTCCAGATAAACCACCGCTAAACTGCAATGAAGCGTTTGGAGTGATAAATTCTTTTGCTGTGTCACTCCCAAAAATAGTTGAATCATTTAATGAACCTATTGTAGGCATATCACCGCCAACTTGATAATTTGTAGCTAAAACAGTTGATAATATTAAACCATCTTGAGTTGTAAGAGGTATTCCAGCGCTTGCATCGGTACCACTTAATAAATTCTGATCATTATTGTTTCCGCCTACAATTGTACCGTCGGTATCTTCTGATTTTAAAATACCATGATGCTTATTTGTTGCAGCACCAATTGTAAGCCAACTATCTAAACCAACTGTACTGATTGCTAAATCATTTTTATTGATTTTGAATCCGTAGGTACCGCCATTAGAACTATTCAGGGTATCATTATTAAAAAATGGCTGACTACTTTTAATCTTTAGTATGTGTAAAGAATCTGCAAATATTTTTGAGACCTTACTTCCATTTGCTAAATCAATAAATACACGATAAGTTACAGCACTCGATTGTAACTGACCTCCATCCGTATTTGTTAAATCATTCGCATCAGGAACATAATATTTTTCTACTATTACATTTTGAATTTGTGCCTGTGTGTTTAATCCAATAAACAAAAACAGGACTATGAATTTAATTATTGTTTTCATTGTATTATATCTTATAAGAAACACCAACTTGGAAGCTAGAACCGAAACGGAATTTATCATACGACTGATTCCAGTCTTTTTTAAAGATTGGCGAATCAAATAAATCGTTGATGCTTTTTCCAATTCCTGACTGATAGGATCCATCGCTGTAATTGTAGGCACGTTGTATTGGAGCATTTAATAAATCTCTTCCAGTTAAACTAACGGTAAAGTGATCCCCCAGTTTTTTAGAAACTTTTAAATCAATTGTATTTCGCGGTAATTCGAAAATATCAGGTACATTCTTTTGACCTACTGATAAAACTAATCGCGGACCTTGAACATTGTAAGTTAAAGAAACGCTTAAGCCAAGACTATCTTCATTGTATGTTAGAATAGCATTGAAAATATAAGGTGCTTGTCCGAACATTGAACGCTTTACCGTATCAATTGGAACAAACTGCTTTATTCCATTGTTCACATAAATAGTATTTTGCACTACTTCAGTAGCCGATTTAACAAAAGTTATATTTGTACGAGCTTCTAATTTTTTAGTAATCTTTCTTTTGCCTTCGAACTCTGCTCCTACAACTGTTGAATAATCTACATTTTGCCACGTAATGAAATTAGAGTTAACTAACTCAATATGATTTCGAAATGTTTTGAAGAACATACTTGCCGAAAAATCATTTCCTGATGGATAATATTTTTCATAGCGTATATCATAGTTATTAATGTGAACCATTTTCAAACTTGAATTACCAACTACTGGTAAACGATATTCATAATCGAATACTGCAATATCTGATAACTCACGAATACTTGGACGAGCAATTGAACTACTATAACTCAATCGAATATTTGTTGGAGCTCCATCCTTTTCTTTCAATTTATAAATAACATTTACACTTGGTAGAATACTCCACTCATCCAGTTTTCCTGGATTAGCTAATGGGAAATTCTCATTGTAAAATCTACGTTCATCGTTTGGCGCATATCCTAATGAATCAAAAAGCGATACATCCGTAAATAATTTTGCTTTTTCAGCTCTGACACCTCCAGACAATCGCAACTTTTTATTCACTGCATAATCGGACATTGCATAAGCTGCAAATATTGTTGAATTACCGAAAGTATGATTAACAGCACCAGACTTACTATATTCTGAACTATTATAATAAGCTGGGAAAGAAGAAACACCATTTACTGTTTGAATATCAAAAACTGAATAATTCAAGAATGAATTTAAGTCGCCATAAAACTGACTATTCTCTGTTCTTACATCATATTGATACTGATCGTACTTTTTATCATTGCGCTGATAAGCTCCCCCAAATTTCAACTTGCGTGATAATCCCGTAGTGTCTTTTGAAATTGGCAATTCAAATGAAATTCTTGAATCGAAAAAGTCATCATTCAAGTAACGATAAAAACGTGCAATTGCTCCTGTTGTACCTTCAATCTGAAAAGAACCATTTGGATTACTGATATAACGGATGTTTTTGAAATCTGGAATCTGACTATTACCGTTGGTATAAGAAGCATTTGCTTCAATTTTTAATTTATACTTTGGAATATAATGTTCCGATTTATATTGATAAACCATTTGACTTCTCTGCTCAAAAAACTGACTTTTAGTAATACGAATATCAGGAACTTCAGAGGCATCAAATGAATTACGTATGTTATTTACACCGGTTAAATTAGGCATGAATAAAAACGAAACACTGTTATTAGGATTTAATTTATACGCTATATTAAATAATGCACTCCAGCCATTTGTTTCACGACTTGCTTGTTGTGAAATGTTTTCTGTTCTACGTTGTCCTTCAATTGCATCATACGTCCAACGAACCACTTCCGATTGTGGATCATAAATTACACTTGAACCATATTTGAATCCTGCGATGAATCCTAGTGGTCGCCCGAATAAATTTACCTGATTACCTATACTGAAACTTTGCGAAAAGTTTAATGGTGCATTACGTGTAGTAGTATTCCAGTTATTAGCAAATCTTTTTGCTGAGCCTGGTACATTTGAATTTATGGAATTAAATGCATCTGATTTATATCCACCTGTATTAAATAAATCTTTTGCTTGATTGAATGCATTAGCATCATCAAATAAAGCTGGCGCTAATAATCCTAATTGTACTAAACCTAACTTGAAGTAAGTATTATTGATATCCTCCGTAGGATCAATTGATGTTATTCCAAGTGAATTATAGTAATCACCTAACCCTAACGCATTAAAAGTTTGTAATAAAGAAGGTTCTGTGTTCGCAAAAGCAAAGGATGCGTGATCATAACTTCTTAAACCATCGTCATAACCCAACCAATCGGTTGAACTTCTATCAGACGAAATAATGTTTTTAAATGTAGATTGATTGTTATACCCAAAACTCGTTTCAACATTGATAGCGAGGTTATCGGGATAATCTTTTGTTTCAACAGATAAAAATGCTCCTGCCCAATCACCTGGCAAATCAGGACTTGCTGTTTTAGTAATGAATACATTATCAATTAAACTTGCCGGAAACAAATCTAACTTGATATTATTTGTAAACGGATCTAATGTTGGAATCATAGAACCATTCACGGCTGTTTTTACATATCTGTCGCCAATACCACGAACCGTAATAAAACCTCCATTAGTAGAAACTCCAGAAACACGAGCTACAGCAGCAACCACGTTAGCATCACCTGTCTTCTTCATTGTTTCAGAAGATATATAATCCATAGAAACAGCAGCATTTTTCTTTACCATTTCAGAAAAATACTCTCTTGCCTTTGTTGCCTTAGCAGAAATCTCTACTCCTTTTAATTCTTGAGCAGAGGACTCCATGATAATATCTTTCACAACTACTTTCCCTGCGGGATTAATTGTTATTTCTTGAGTTTTATAGCTCACATAAGTAAAAACGATTACTTGTGGGCCAAGCTCTTTAAATGTTAGTGAATAATTACCATCAAAATCAGAGCTTGTACCAACAGCACGATTACTTTTAAGCATAACGGTTACGCCTATGAGCGTTTCGCCATTGGTATCAATTATTTTCCCACGGATTGTACCTTGTGCAAATACATTTATAACGCTGGAAATACAAATTAACAGAAGTAGTATTGGCTTCTTCATATTAGAAGTCGTGAGTGATATATTTATTTTTTAATGAATTTTTGAGTAGCACTAACGCCATTTACAGATACCTCAATGAAGTATAAACCTGTATTCAATTTACTAACTTCAATTCCTTGAATAGGATTTTGACCATTAATAGAAATTGAATTCTTATCAATCATTTTACCTGTAACATCATAAATTGAATAGGCGATATCATCACCTTTAATATTAGCAGTATTAATAAACAAATTGTTTTCAACTGGATTTGGAAAAGCAGAGAATGACAAGTTTTTTGTAGTTGGAGTAAATATTCCAATACTTGGTGATGTGTATGTCAGTGAAGGAATAGAAATTTCTCCTGTAACTGGATTTGATGCAACATAGTTTTCTACTCCGCCTGTAGGTGTTCCAATTTGAATATTTAATTCGAATGATAAAGTACCATTTGTAGTTATTTGAGCAATCAATACTTTATTATCATTTGGATCAGGACCAACTGAACCATTTAATGAAGCCCAAGAACCATTATTTGTCATGAATAAAGGACCATTAGTACCATCATTTAAGTTATCAAAAACAGTTATTTCATTACTGATACCAACAGCAGTTACCGCTTCTGGTGTCCCGGCAAAAAATCCATCCTGAACCGTTAAAGGAATTCCCATTGCAGGATCATTATTTTGTAATACTTGAGGAGAATAATTATTTACTGCATTATTTAATCCATCATCCATCGATTTCATAATTCCGAAGTTGCCATTGCAAGCTGCACCAACAGATAACCATGAATCAATCATTACCGTATTTCTTGCAGCATTTGTTTTTGAAAAAGTAGGAGACGTTGATCCACGATCTTCGTTGTTCCAAAATAAAGTTGTTGTTGCAATTTTTAAATCATGTCCTGGAACACCATAAGCAGCCTGAAATTTATATCCTGGCAACATATCAGCATAAATTCTGTAGGTTACTGATCCTACTGGAAGCACTCCTCCATCTAAGTCAGCACTAGCATCATTTGCATTGGAAATGTAATACGTTTCCACTACTACATTTTCAAGTCCGTTTTGAGCCTTAGAAACAAAGCCCGTAATAAGCATTAATGCAATTAGGTAAATTCTTTTCATCGTGATTGTTTTTATTGGTTTGTTAGGTATAGTTTTTCAAGCTTCAAAATTGAAAATGAAAGATGATTAAAAACACAATAAAATATTATGTTTGGGTTAAGAGCTAGCTGAAAAGCGGACCCTTTCTTTACAATTTGTTAATGTTAGTCTCTTGCGATTTTACTCTACAATATTAAGTATGATCACCTCCGATTTTGTTCGCTCTCCAGCATTGTCAAATACATACGCGTAAACCTTCACTTGACCAGTTAATTGTGGATTCCAGCTAAATGTAAATGGACTAGTAAAAAGCTCTGTTTGCTTCAGGTCATTTGCATAAAGTTCAACCTTTCGAATATTATCATCTGCATCACTAACATCAAATGATAACTTCTGAATTTCATACTTTTTAATTTTCTTCTTTTTAGGAATGGATGTCCATTTTATTGTAGGAGAAGCATTTTTAACTTTTGGATAAATTAAATCAGGAATCTGTAGTTCTGATCCTTTCGGATTTCTTGCATAATAATTTTCAACGCTTCCAAATGGAGTTCCTAGCTGAATATTTAATTCGAATGAAAGATTTCCTTCTGTAGTAAGTTGTGCAATTAAAACTTTATTACTTGAATCTGTTCCATATGCTCCACCAAATGAGGCCCATGAGCCATTTTCGGTTTTAAATTCTTGACCTTTAGCCGTTGTATCTGTATAATTATTAATCATTCTTAACTCAGTGGTATCGATACCATATAATGATACAACTCTTTGCGGGGAGCCAGCAAGTAAGCCATCGTACTTTGTTAAAGGAATTCCTGCTTCAGGATTTTGACTTTTTAGAATTCCACTTTTATTAGTGAAAGAATTATAGCTGTCATCTTTCTTCATAATTGCAAAATCTGCGTCAGAGCCAGCGCCAACTGAAACCCAAGAATCAAGCATAGCAGTATTCTGATCTAATTTTAAACGCGTTACATCATTTGCTCTAGGCCCCCCATAAATTTCATTATTAAAAAAATAAGTGCTGGTTGCTAAAATAAGAGGATGGCCTGTTACACCGTACACTGCTTGTAAACTATAACGAGGTAACATATCTACCCAAATTCTATATGTTACAGAGCCAGGCTTTAAATATCCACCTTCTGTAACTTTCGCATCATTTTCATCTGAGATATAATACTTCTCAACAATAATTCGCTCTAAGCCATTTTGAGCTATTAGCTTTGTTGACATTAGAAATGTTAAACAAATAAGTAGTGTACGCATGACGATTATAATTTGATTGCAAAATTCATGGTGTAACGCTATGATTAATTTAAGCCAATATTAAATTTATGTAAAGTATTTCTGGGCAATAATAAATTAACATCCTTTTTTATGCCTTGACGCGTTTATTGCCATTTTCAGTCTCGAAAATGTTAACATTCTATTGTGAACTATCCCCAATCTTAATTGCCATAGTACGAGGCTTATTTCATTAGATTCGCTAACCTGAAACATTATAATTTACAGCTGTTCAATGATTAAAAAACTGTTTTCGTTTTTCCATAAAGGAGACCAAGATGCTTCATTTGTTCTGAAAAAGAGCTTTTTAGCTTTATCTGTTCGCCTTGGAGGAATGATTTCGCAATATCTCTTCATTTTTATAGTAGCCAAACTTTACGGTCCAAAAGAGCAGGGCGCATTTACACTTTGCTTTACCGTGTTACAACTCTTCGCAATTTTTTCTCAAATGGGATTAGACAACCGACTTGTTCGAATTATTTCAGCAAACCGAGATAATGGAGATACGAGTATTGTTAAAACAACCTATTTACAATCTTTACGATTAACACTTATTGCATCATCTATTTGGGCAATTGCTACATTTTTAGCCGCTCCTTTTATTGCAGGAATAATATTCAGCAAGCCAGAATTAACAGACGAATTGCAGCAAACATGTATGGCCTTTGTACCTTTTGTAATCATCGGATTAAATAGTGCAGGATTCAGAGGATTTAAAAACATGACAGGCTTTATGATTTTTAAAGGGATTCAACCTTTACTATCTGCTATTTTATTGCTGGTCATTTTTTACATGAAATCATCATTAGGTGTTGTTGATGCATATACGTATGCAATGATTGGCACTTGTGTATTAAGTTTTATTACTTGGTGGCGATTTAGTAAAATATCGCATGCTGCCTACAAACCTGAAGTTAATTGGGATCAAATGTTAAGTGAATCGATGCCAATGATGTTAACGGGATCTATGTTTTTTATTCTTGGCTGGACAGACAATATAATTCTGGGAATATTCCGCTCTTCGGAAGAGGTAGGAATGTACGATGCCGCCTTTAAATTATCTACTCTTTCAGCAATTGTATTACTTGCAATTAATGCAATTCAAGCCCCTATGTTTTCTGAGCTGTATAATAAAAATGAAATGGGCCGCCTGCAACAGATAATCTTAAAGTCGAATCGATTATTGTTTTTTACTTCACTTCCTCTTACATTAATCCTATGTTTTTTTCCTGAAACCATACTTGGATTTTTAGGCGAAGGCTTTAAAGGTGCGTGGCTTGCTTTGATACTTTTATCAATCGGAAATTTTGTAAATAGTATTACCGGTTCAATTGGAATATTATTACAAATGTCGGGACATCAGAAGCAATACAATAACATTATCACAACCACTGCAATTGGAAGTGTATTGTTAAATTTTATACTGATTCCAAAAATTGGGTTAGTAGGTGCAGCTATTTCATCGTCTGCCGCTAAGATTATACAAAATCTGATTTCAGTTGCTTATGCGAAAAAGAAACTTGGAATAATTTCAATTTATTTACCAGGATTTGAGAAATTAAAATTTTTGAAAAACAAAAATGCAACTAAATAAAGAACCTAATTTTTTTGTCATTGGTGCTGCTAAATGCGGTACTACTACCCTTTATGATTTTTTAGAACAACATCCTGATGTTTATATGTCGCCAATTAAAGAGCCTCATTTCTTTTGCAGCGATATAAGAATTGAAAACTTCAGTGATGAGTACAAAAAGTATGTTTTCTCAAGACGCATAAATATTCAGGAGTATGTTGCTGGCGATATGTCGAAGAAATACTGGGAGTGGTATGTAGAAGATTTCGAAACGTATCTCAAACTTTTCAAAAATGTAAAAGATGAAAAAGCAATTGGCGAAATCAGTAATGGTTATTTGTTCTCATCTGTTTCGGCGCAAGAAATAAAAAGTAAATATCCCCAGGCCAAAATAATAATGATTCTGCGCAATCCTGTTTCTAGAGCTTACTCGCATTATTTAGCTAACGTAAGAGATGGAAGAACAACGCTTCCTTTACGTCAAGAAATAGAAACAGATTTATTGAAAAAAAATAAAGGTTGGTGTGTTTCTCATAACTATGTAGAAATGGGATTATACTATGAACAAGTAAAAAGATTCTTAGATACTTTTCCGAAAGAGCAGGTATTAATTTTATTAAACGATGATTTGAAATCGGACGCTACTACCGTTGGTGAAAAATTATTTTCTTTCATAGGAGTTAATACTGCTACTGCTATCAACTATACAAAAAAACAGAATGAAGCAAAGATGCCTAAATCGGCAGGCCTTATTAAGTTACTAACTCAAACGGG
>CANFIN010000039.1 GCA_947447155.1 Bacteroidota bacterium
ATTTGAAATTATTTAACAATTTATTCAAGTTCATTTTTATGACTGACCTTAAATTTCTACTTTTGTCTCGGGGTAAGTCTTATACGACCAGCTCCCTCGAACCTCCCCAGGACCGGAAGGTAGCAAGGATAAGTGGTTGAGCGGTGCGATGTAAGTAGCTTACCCTTTTTTTATTAAAAAAGGGTTGTTTTTAACTCTGTTATTTTACCCTATCCTACTTGTTATTTTCTATTAAATTTGTATCGATGAACGAAAACAAAACTTCGCCCTTTACCCATTTATTTAATTACGGAGCTATATGCGGCCTTGTAATGTTTTTGATTTCTTTTATTCTTTGGATGATTGGAGTTTTTCCGCTTGGTACAGAATCAATGTACTTCTTCTGGATACCATTGGTGTTTATGTACAGTGCTACGAAAACATTACGTGATTATTTCTTCAATGGAACTATTCATTTTTGGGGAGCATTTAAAGCTCAAATGTTGGTTGTCTCAAGCTATGCATTACTCTATGTACTACTTATCTACATTTTCGGAAAGGTGATTTATAAAGAGCTAACTAGCGATTATATCCATACTTATCTGCTGGAATTACAGCAATCAAAAGCAGGTTTGCAGGAAGTTTTAGGGAAAAAATACAGTGACTACGAAGATCAGATAATTGAAGATGTTTCTAAAACAACACTTTCTTCAATCGCATTTAAAGAATACTTTAATAAAATATTGAGCGGAGCATTTTTCGCTCTTCTCCTGTCATTTAAATTAAAACGAACTAATCCCATACCTCATGTCGAAATCAAGTCTTGATTTATCGGTTATCATTCCTCTGTTTAATGAGGATGAATCACTACCCGAATTAGCTGCATGGATTGAAAAAGTTGTTCAAGAGCATGAATATTCTTACGAAGTGATTTTTGTGGATGATGGCAGCAAGGATAATTCATGGGATGTTATTTGCAATTTAGCATCATCCAATTCAAGTTTTAAAGGAATTCGTTTTAATCGAAATTACGGTAAGTCGGCCGCGTTACAAAAAGGATTTGAAGCTGCATCTGGTCGCGTTGTTATTACAATGGATGCCGACTTGCAAGATAGTCCTGATGAAATTCCTGCACTTTATAATATGATAGTGCATAATGGTCAAGATTTAGTTTCTGGATGGAAACAAAAACGCTATGACCCAATATCAAAAACACTTCCTACAAAGTTGTTTAATTACGCTACTCGTAAAATGTCGGGTATAAATAACCTTCATGACTTTAATTGCGGATTAAAAGCATATCGCTACGAAGTAGTAAAAAGCATTGAAGTATACGGTGAGATGCACCGCTATATTCCTGTGATTGCCAAATGGGCAGGATTTACAAAAATTACAGAGAAATCCGTTGAGCATAGATCCAGGAAATATGGAACTACAAAATTTGGATTAGAAAGATTTGTCAATGGTTTTCTTGATTTACTATCCATCATGTTTGTATCTCGCTTTGGAAAACGTCCAATGCATTTCTTCGGATTAGTAGGCACATTAATGTTCTTCGCAGGATTTGTATTATCAGTTTATCTTGGCGCATCTAAATTATATGCGGTTAGTATGAACTTACCTGCACGTTTACTTACTGACAGACCTTCATTTTATATTTCACTTACCTGCATGATTATAGGAACACAATTGTTTTTAGCGGGATTTGTTAGCGAACTTATAGGAAGAAACAGTACTGAACGCAATACCTATTTAATTCAAAGTACCGCTAACTTGTAATAACCTCTATGCGGTCTTTATGAATTCGAAAAAAATCATCATCGTAGGTCCAGCTCACCCTTTCAGAGGGGGAATTGCTGCGTTTGATGAGCGTATGGCTGTCGACTTAAACAAGCTAGGACATGATGTAAGTATTATAAATTATACCACCCAATATCCATCGTTTTTATTCCCAGGCAAAACTCAGTTTACATCTGACCCACCTCCTGATAACTTAAAAATAAAGCGACTACTAAGTTCCATCAACCCCATTACCTGGTTTAAAACCGCAAAATATATTCGTAATCAAAATCCTGATTTAGTTCTTTTGCGATTTTGGATTCCGTTTATGGCTCCTGCCTTAGGAACTATTGGAAGATTAGTAAAGAAAAATGCAAATACAAAGGTTATTGGCTTTGTCGATAATTTAATTCCTCATGAAAAAAGAATTGGCGACACAATTTTATCTAAATATTTCATTAAGTCCTGTGATGGATTTATCACTTTGTCCAATCAAGTGAAAGGCGAAATTGAAAGATTTTCTTCAAAAAAATGTTCAATGTCACCTCATCCTGTGTACGATCAATATGGCGATAAATCATCAAAAATAGAATCCTGCAAACAACTAAATTTAAATCCTGAGACAAGCTATATTTTATTTTTCGGATTTATAAGAAACTATAAAGGGCTCGACTTATTAATAAAAGCTTTTTCAGAGAGTAAGCTCAATACCCAAAATTACAAATTATTAATTGCTGGTGAGTTTTACGAGGATGAGAAGTCTTATTTAAATCTAATCACTTCACTTAATTTAAAAGAAAGCATCGAATTGCATTCGCATTATATTGCAGATGCAGATATTAAATTTTATTTTGGCGCTTGTGACTTAGTTGTACAACCTTATAGAAGCGCAACACAAAGCGGAATTTCTCAATTAGCTTATCATTTTGAAAAACCAATGATTGTTACCAATGTAGGCGGACTACCTGAAATTGTAAAGCATCAACTAACAGGATTTGTAACCGATGTTAATCCAAGTAGCATTAGTAATGCTTTGATTGAATTTTTCAAAGATGATATACATCGCTTTGATGAAGCCATTAGACAAGAAAAAAAGAAATACAGTTGGTCTTATTTAAGTGAAACCATACTTGATTTTATATAATAACCACATAAACTTATCTTTGCAAAACTATGGCAACCGATATTAAAAAACTAATAACAGATTCAATCGCAACAAAACAATTGGTTTTAGAAGACCAGGAATTATTAGCAGCGATTGAGAACACTGCGCAAGCTTGCATTGATGCTTTTAAGGCTGACAAAAAAGTTCTTTTCTGCGGTAATGGAGGAAGCGCTGCCGATGCGCAGCATATTTCGGCAGAGTTAAGTGGTCGTTTTTATACTGATCGTCCACCATTATATTCAGAAGCATTGCATGTAAACAGCTCTTATATGACTGCTGTTGCTAATGATTATTCTTATGATGTTGTTTACAGTAGAATGGTAGAAGCTTGCGGAAGAAAAGGAGATGTATTAGTTGGTATCACAACTTCAGGCAATTCGAAAAACATTATAGCCGCAATGGAAACTGCCAGAAAGCAAGGGATGGTTACAATTGGTATGACAGGAAAATCAGGAGGCAAAATGAACGATTGCTGTGATATTATGTTACGCGTACCGAGTACAGATACACCTCGTATTCAAGAGTCGCATATTTTAATCGGACATATAATTTGTCAGTTGATAGAAGAAACGATTTTTCCAAAATGAGTTACAATAAAGAGTGGACACTTTTTTTAGATCGTGATGGAGTGATTAATAAAGAACTTCGTGATGATTATGTGACCAGATGGGAAGATTTTATTTTTGAAGATGGAGCCTTAAATGCAATAGCTAAATTGTCAGAAATGTTCGGAAGAATTATTATTGTTACTAACCAAAGAGGAATTGGCATCAATAAAATGACCGAAGATGATTTGAATGCAATTCATCAGCAAATGCAATATGAAATACAAAATGCAGGAGGAAAAATTGACGCCATATATTATGCTCCTTCCGCTGATAGAAGTGATATTCGCCGAAAACCAAATCCGACGATGGCTTTTGAATCGAAAAACAATTTTCCTGAGATTGATTTAACAAAATCAATAATAGTGGGTAATTCAATTTCTGATATGGAATTCGGAAGAAATTCAGGAATGAAAACGATTTATATCGATGAGAAAAAGAAATTTGGTGGAATAAAAACAGAAGTAATGGATGAGATTCATAACTCACTTCGAGATTGGACCAATAGTCTTTAAAAAAGAGAAAGGGAAGCTTTCACCTCCCTGATTCCCAAAACTAACATTTACCAATACTTTTTTTGAAGCTTTCTTATACCTTAACCAATTAATACAATACTGCAAAGAAATAGGAGTAAGATTAAATTGGTATCAGCTTACGGTCAATAGATTATTATCAAATTCAACACAGAATATTAAGAAGTGCAATTAAAATTAATTACTTCTTAACATAAAACGACTTCATAATAAAAATTTAACAAGCGTATTAATCGAGCATTTCCAGCTTTTCTTCAATCTCTTCAAAGTCGGGGTCTTTGGCAAAATCAACTCTGATTTGTTGAATTAGTGTCTGTGCGATTTTCAGTTCCACATTTCGCACAGCGTTATACTTCTCTTCATCAACTTTATTAATGCGCATCGTAATCTCCTTATAGGCATCGCCTATCTCCGTTAAAAAACTACGACAAACCAATTCCATCATCGTATACAACTGATATAACTCAATGCGTGTCATAACAAGTTTGTCGCCATCGGGTACTGTTGCAAAACGAGCTGCCAACTTACTTACCTCTTCATGCTCAATTAACTCAAGCATGTCGGCGCGCTTTACAAAATCGACTTCCATTTGCTGAAATATGAAACGATAAGAGGCAGCCATTGAACGAACAAACAGCTTTAATTCTTTCGCTGCGGTAATCTCTATTGATTCTTTAAATTGAGTTGACGACATAATGCAAAATTAAAAATAAAACCCACAATTGAAATCGGATAAAGAAGTCTAGTTTAAGAAACAGTTAAGCGAAATGTTTAACAATAATACGTTCATAATAATTTAAATGCCACTGCAAAAAATAGAGTCTCAAAAACTAACTTTGAAGAGGATTTCCCTACAATTTTACTTTACATTATCCGTTACCATCAGATATTTACTATTCAATGAGAAAACTTATTACTAATACACTATACAGTACAGCGCTTGTTTTATTTTCTATTGGATGCTCCGGTAAAGAACCATCTGTAGATGCGAACACTCCCCCAGTAGTATTGAGTCATTTTGATTCGATGCTTGTTAAAAAACTTGTTGCCACAAAGGACGATACAACTAAAATGTACTTTGTCGATAATCACAAATTAAAAACAGAACGTTGGGATCAACTTGCCCAACCAGCATTCTGGAAAAAGATTATATGTTTGAGTCCGGATTCATGCATAGTAAACACAGCAGATAAACGTGAATCACTTGCACAGGTTCCTTACAACGATTGGAAATTGATTTCTGAAGCTGAATTAACTAGGAATAAATCGAGAATTCGTGAACAATACAATATCGATACAGATCGCGAATTATATGTTACGAGCGGTAAGCGTGATTTTTTTGAGCACCGTAAAACAATGATGTATTTATCAAAAGCTGTAGGTTATTTCAAAGAGTACGGTGTTGACCCTTGGTATGCACAAACAATCTTGCTAATTGAAAGTCCTGGTAAAAACAAATCCATCTCATACGCAGGTGCCAATGGTCCATTTCAATTAATGAAGGCGGTTGCTATGAAATACGGTTTAGTTGTGAATGCTACACGCGATGATCGTACAGACTTAAAAAAAGCATCCTACGCATCTTCGCAACTGATCTCAAAAATCTGTATTCCATTAGTTAAAAAAATGCTTGACTCTCGTAATATCCCTTACAATGAAAGTGATACTTGGTTTCGATTATTAGTCATGCATAGTTACCACGCTGGAGCAGGAAACGTTGCTTGTGCATTAAATAAAATTAATCCAACTACCGGTGGACAAGAATTAATTGTGAAGCTATGGAAAACAGAAGCCTGCGGATTTAAAAATGAAAGTCAGAATTACTCCCAATTAGCATTGGCAGCTTTATTAAACTTCGAAGATTTAATCGATGCTGAAGGAGATACGGTCTTTACAGTTTATGGAATACGTTATGAATCGAAGATGCAACGTAACCAATTGCGCACTTTGAGCAAAGAAGATCAATTAGTCAACTGTATTCAAAAATACGAGAGTGATTTAGTGGATGGCATCATCGACTTTAATTACTTTCAGGTGAAGACAAATAATCTGAAACAGCAATTAGCAATGTTAAATAATTCAGGTAACAAAATTGCGTACCCGCAAAACGAAGCGCATTATATACATTTAGCCACGCAATTAATGCAGAAGCGCATGAATGAAGAAGCGGTGGTTATATTAAAAGCGAACTTAATTGCATTTCCAACATCAGTTGCAACATCTGATTCTCTATCAAAAGCGTATAGAAAATTAGGAAAGATTGAATTATCGCAGAAGTATGCCAATCAGAATAGCCAGGAAAACTAAATTAATTTATACTTTCTTCCTTGGCAAAAACTTCGATTTTTTTTCTTCTGAAGGAGGCTGTTTTACGTTATTAGTTATAACTTCTTTATTCTTCTTCGGATGATTTTTAGAATGTTGCTCTTTTTTCTTTTCAGTTGCTATTTTAGCTGTAATAATTCCAGTTTCCTTCGGCATATCAGCTAACAAAACTCTGGAAATATCTGCAGTGGTTTTTATATTGCCAAATACGATAATAATTTTATTTCCATCTACACTCTCCACTACTCCTTCTACTTTCCCATCTCGTAAAAAAACTTTCTTGCGTGGTTTAATATGTTGCTGAGTGTATTTAATTTGCTCTTCAATTATCAATACCTCCTTTTCACTAAGCTTACTTTTACGACTTGATAAACTTGAATTATAACGTTCTAATACAGCCTTTTTGTTTTTCGATTCTTTCCAGTCTTTGACAAATCGCTTGAATCTTTCTTCTAACTGATTAGCCAATCGCAACTCTCTTTGTCGCACGCGTTCATCATCAATCTCAACTCGTTTTTCTTGCGAAGCAACATTGCGTTCGTATTTATTAATCAGCTCTTCTAATTTACGTTCTTGTGATTTGTTGATGTCTAATAAGCGCGCAACCTCTCCTTTTTCATGCTCCATCTTATTCAATAGCTCTTCTAACACAAGACTATTCTTCTTTACTTTTTTTCTAGCGCGATTGATTACAGAAGGTGGTAATCCGCTACGCTCCGCAACAACAAACGTATAAGAACTTCCTGGCTTACCAACCTCTAGATAAAATCGTGGCAATAACTTCTGCGCATCAAAAGCCATAGAACCATTTATAATTCCTGGTGTTTTATCTGCGAGCACTTTTAAGTTCATATAGTGCGTAGTGATAATCCCGAATGCTTTGCGGTAATTCATCTCCTCTAAAATAGATTCAGCCAAAGCACCACCCAAAGCTGGGTCAGTACCAGTACCAAATTCATCAATTAAAAATAAGGTATCAGGATTCGATTGCTGCAAGAACACTTTCATGTGTTGTAAGCGCGAGCTATACGTGCTTAACTCAAATTCCAGCGACTGCGAATCGCCGATATCAACTAATATTTTTCTAAAAAACCCAAAGCGACTATTGCCATCACAGGTAGTTAAAAATCCGGATTGTAATAATAGTTGAAGAAGACCAACTGTTTTCATGCAAACAGTTTTTCCTCCTGCATTTGGTCCGCTGATAACTAGAATTCGTTGCTCTTGATTTAATTTCAGACTAAATGGAATCGTTTGTTTTTTATTCGCCTTATTCATCGCATACAACAAGGGATGGAAGGCATCTTTTAAATCGATATTTGGCTTATTCTCGATATAAGGGAGGTGAGCATCTAAATGGATTGCTAATCGTGCTTTTGCTGCAATCATATCAAATTGCACAATGCAATTTAAATAATGCTTCATAACGGTATGGTATTTCCGTAAAACCTCTGTAAGTTCTTTCAGGATTTTACGAATCTCTTCCAATTCTTCCTGCTCTAGCTGAATCAACATGGCATTAATAGCCAGCGTTTCTTCAGGCTCAATAAAACAAGTCTTACCTGTTGCACTAATATCATGTACAATTCCTTTTGCTGTGCGTTTTTGTTCTGCCACAATCGACACTACCCTTCTACCATTTCTCCAGCTTTCTTCTGCGTCGTTAGTTAACCAACCACTCTTGCGATACTTAGCAATCACATTCATGTAAATCTGATTGGCTTCGATTCGTTTTCTTCCTAGCAATTTACGAATACGTGCTAATTCAGGAGATGCTGAACTACGGATTGACCCGGTTTCATCCATCACATCTTCTATGGATGTAATAATTATTTTTTCGAAAGGAATCTCTTTTAAAACTGCCGTCAGTAATGGAAACCGTATTGAACGCTCTTTAAAAAAATCATACATCGCGCGTGCATGATTCATTACTTTAAAAATCAGCACTAGCTGACTTAGCGAAAGCACTGAATTACGAATGCTTAATAATTTTAATTCAGAAGTAATGTCTGGATAAACATCAAAAGGAAATGGTTCTCCATTAGAAATAATTTTACGAAATTCTTCTGTCTGCTCTAACCTTGTAACAACCTCTGTAAAATCATCCGAAGGAATGATATCACTTACCATTTTACGACCGAGACTACCTGCACAATAATCAGCCGTCATTTGTTTGATACGTTCAAACTCTTCGACTAAAAGGGAATGGTCAGGGAATAATTTCATTGGGCAAATTTACAATATACTTTCAACAGAATTTATTAGAACACTTTTACCTCGAATTTGTTTCTGCTCATCCAGCTCTTAATAATATGATCGGCATCGGGATGATAAACGCTCTCTTCGCAGGACTCTATAATCGCATCTAAGTCGGCATACATTTGCTCTTTCGATAAATAACCATAACCGGCGTAACGACTATTTAAAATCAACACAAAAGAATTTTCATCTGCCGTTCTTCCTCGTCCTAAAATCATAAAATCTTTTCGTTCGTAAGTAAACTGGAGAACAATTTTTTTCGCTCTGAAATTATAATCATCAATGGCTTCTTCGCCAGCACATATACCATTACATTTTTTTATCTGATGATTAAAACAAATTGCATCTTCCGAAGTAAGCGAACAATAACGAAGACACAAACTGTGTTCATCTAATAGATACTCCATTTTCTCACGCGCTGCTCCAAGCGAAGTAAAACTCAATAATGGTTGTTGTGCTTCATCATGAGGAACGATTTTGAAAGTAATTATCAAATCGTTGTTTAAATAATAATCGATAGCATGAGTAAAAACATCTGCCTTTTGACGAGTATTAAAATGTGGCTTATGCGTTTTGATCTCTTTATTTTCGTGTAAGAGTGCAATCAATTCACTTCCCGTTTCTACAAAATCGACATTGTATAATTCGTTCAATAATTTCTTGCCTTTATTTTCAGCAGGATTGAAATGATTGATTGCGCGGTTGTACATATTGGTACTTTTACCGATGTACAAAATCTCTTGTTTATTGTTGAGAAAATAATAAACACCTGCCGTTTCAGGAATTTTATTCAGGATATACTGTTTGATTTTATCAATCCTACGGACCATCAATGCTTCTGCACCTTGATTTTTATAAACGGGATGGGTGGATTTTACCTCTAATAAAATATCAAACAATTTAGCTGTTGCTTCAGCATCGCCTAATGCTCGGTGACGATTTTTTACTTCAATCCCCAACGAATCACAAAGTTTTCCAAGGCTATACGAATCTTTTCCAGGTATAAATTTCCGACTTAACCGTACAGTGCAGATAGTATCACGCTGATATTTATAGCCCAAGGAAGCAAACTCATCCCGAACAAATGAATAATCGAAGTTTACATTATGAGCAACAAAAACACATCCTTCCGTAAACTCCAAAACATCTTTAGCCACCTCATGAAACTTAGGCGCATCAGCAACCATTTCGTTCGTAATACCTGATATTCGAGTAAAATTAGGAGCTATATAACACTCAGGATTTATAAGTGATGAAAATGATTTCACAACTGAAAGTCCGTCATGTACAACAATAGCAATCTCAATAATCCGACCTTTCTGATATTCGAACTTTCCTCCACATGTTTCAATATCTACAATCGCAAACATGCGACAAATATCGTAAATAGAAATACCTTACTTGATTTTGAATAAGAATAGCCTCCATTTATTTTATTCACAAAATGCGTTTTGGTGTTCATAAGTGAATTTCACTCTGCATACATCTATTATTTTTGCCAAGGAAAATAAAATAAACATGGATACTGTTTCTACAATAAAAAATATGGTTCCGCAGGTGCGCCGCGATATCGTTCGTATGGTGCATGCGGTACAAAGTGGTCACCCGGGTGGCTCACTCGGATGTACAGAGTTTTTATGCACGCTTTATGGGGGCATAATGAAGCATCATCCAGAAAAATGGGACATGGATGGAAAAGATCAGGATGTATTCTTCCTATCTAACGGACATATCTCTCCTGTTTTTTATAGCGTATTAGCACGTTCTGGCTATTTCCAAGTATCTGAATTAGCAACTTTCCGAAAATTAAACTCGAGATTACAAGGTCATCCCACAACACACGAAGGTTTAGAAGGTGTACGTATGGCTTCCGGTTCTCTAGGCCAAGGACTATCAGTATCTATTGGAGTTGCATTAGCTAAAAAACTGAACAATGATAACCGCCATGTATACGTTCTAATGGGCGATGGTGAAATTCAAGAAGGTCAAGTATGGGAAGCAGCAATGTTTGCAGCTGCGAAAAAAGTAGATAATATTATCGCAACAATAGATGTAAACGGCCAACAGATAGATGGAAGTACGGCGCAAGTATTAAACAGCGGCGAATGGGGTGCAAAATGGGAAGCATTCGGATGGATTGTTTTATCGATGAATGGAAATGATGTGGATGATATCCTAAAAACAATGCAGGAAGCAAAAGCAAAATCTGGTCAAGGTAAGCCTGTTGTAATTTTGATGAAAACAGAAATGGGTAACGGCGTTGACTTTATGATGCACTCCCATAAATGGCATGGTGTGGCTCCTAACGATGAGCAATTAGCAACGGCACTCGCACAAAACGAAGCAACCTTAGGTGATTATTAAAATTCAATCAACTTGAAAAACTTTAAAAGCTATTCTTCCTTTTTTCTTGGCTTATTCCTAACGGGATGTATGCTGTTATTTACAATGAATAGTAACGCGCAATACTCGAAAGATCAACCAACACGTATTTTGTTTTTGTTTGATGCATCACAAAGTATGATTGCAAGATGGGAATCAAATACAAAGTTTGAAGTAGCTCGTCGTTTATTAGGCAACATGGTTGATTCACTTCAGCGCTTAGATAATTTAGAATTGGCACTTCGCGTTTACGGTCATACGAAACATTATCCTCCACAAGATTGTGACGATACTCGCTTAGAAGTTCCATTTGGAAAAAAGAATGGAGAGCAGATAAAAAAGCGTATGGATGCGATTGGTCCGAATGGAACTACACCAATTGCAATGTCGTTAGAAAAATGTGGTGGCGACTTTCCTTCTACCCCATCAAGAAATATTATCATCTTAATTACCGATGGAATTGAAGAGTGTGGAGGCGACCCATGTGCTGTTTCGGCTATCCTTCAGCGTAAGGGTGTTATTTTAAAACCTTTTGTTATTGGTTTAGGTGGCAACAAAGATTTCTTAAAACAATTTGAGTGCGTAGGCAATTATTTTGACGCTTCTAATGAAGAACAATTTGAGAATGCATTAAATATTATTATCTCTCAAGCATTAAACAACACTACCGTTCAAGTTAATTTAATTGATGCTTTTGGCAAGGCAACTGAGACCAATGTGCCAATGACTTTTTACGATAAATATTCGGGCGATGTGCGATATGATATCATGCATACAATGAATGTGAAAGGCAATCCGGATACGATTAATATTGATCCATTAGGTTCTTATAATATTGTTGTGCATACTGTTCCTCCTGTGAGTAAAGATTCAATTATCCTGATACCAGGAATACATAATATCATTGGCATTGATGCACCTCAAGGTGATTTGATTTTAAAGATTGATGGTAAGAATGATTATCGTGAATTGAAAGCCATTATTCGTAAATCAGGTGAAATGAATACTGTAATTGCGCAGGACTTTAATACCTCCCAGCGATTAATAGTTGGCGAATATGATTTAGAGATTTTATCAAAGCCACGTATCTATGCGAGCCATGTTCATATCGATCAAAGCAAAACAACTACTATACAGATTCCGAGTCCGGGTATTGTTAACTTTCAATATAATAATCCAGGTTACGGATACATTGTTCAGGAAGTTAATAATAAACTGAATTTAGTTCATACATTATCTAACCAAGCAACACGTGAGTCGGTGGTTTTACAGCCAGGCAACTATCGCGTTGTTTACCGTCCGAAGAATTCTCAATCTTCGCAATACACTATCGAAAAATCGTTTAAAATAACCTCTGGCACTAGCGTAAGTGTCGTGATAAATTAATTACCCCATGAAAAAATATACCTACACTGAGAAGAAAGATACACGCTCTGGATTCGGAGCTGGATTAAGTCAGCTGGGAAAAGAAAATGAAAATGTTGTAGCACTTTGTGCCGACTTAACAGGATCATTAAAGATGGATGCGTTTGCAAAAGATCATCCTGAACGTTTTATTCAGGTAGGAATTGCAGAAGCAAACATGATGGGAATTGCTGCGGGATTAACTATCGGAGGTAAAATTCCATTCACAGGAACTTTTGCAAATTTCAGTACAGGACGTGTGTACGATCAAATTCGTCAGTCAATTGCTTACAGTGATAAGAATGTAAAAATTTGTGCATCGCACGCAGGCTTAACTTTAGGCGAAGACGGCGCAACACATCAGATTTTAGAAGACATAGGCTTGATGCGTATGTTACCAGGAATGGTAGTTATTAATCCTTGTGATTTCAATCAAACGAAAGCAGCAACGATTGCTATTGCTAAATACCACGGCCCAGTTTATTTACGCTTTGGTCGTCCATCGGTACCTAACTTCACTCCTGCTGATCAAAACTTTGAAATAGGAAAAGCGGTAATGTTAAATGAAGGAACCGATGTTACCATTATTGCTACGGGACATTTAGTATGGAAAGCTATTGAAGCGGGAGAGCAATTAGCTGCGAAAGGCATTTCAGCAGAGATTATAAATATTCACACGATTAAGCCAATTGATGAAGAAGCAATATTAAATTCGGTAGCAAAAACTAAGTGCGTAGTAACTTGTGAAGAGCATAATCGCTTTGGAGGATTAGGTGACGCAGTTGCTCAGGTAATTATCAAGAGTAACCCTGCTCCTCAAGAATACGTTGCTGTGAATGATAGTTTCGGCGAAAGTGGAACTCCGGATCAGTTAATGACCAAATACGGATTAGATACAGTTAATATTGTTGAAGCTGCTGAGAAGGTGTTGAAGAGGAAGTAATCAGTTTCTAATAATAACAATTCTTTTTGTAATCGTTTGATTTTTACTTCCTAATCGAAGGAAATAAATTCCGGGTGTTATACTTCCAATAGAAAGTTGTAATTCTTTAGTATTATAAGTATAAACATGATGTAACAATAGTTTATTCTCAGTCGATAATAATTCAATCCATTCAAAATACTTCTCAGAAGAAATAGAAATTTCTTCTCCTACTAACGGATTCGGATATACCCTTACTCGATTTTCTAAGCTCATATCCTCCACTCCACTAACCACGGGAGAAAGTCCGCAGATCCACACATCGCCCATACCGAGTGAATCTTGTGTTTTATATCCGCCTGTACTACACGAAGAATTAACTGCACCGATATATGTACCTGGGTTCATTTCTACTACCAGACCATCTTCATCGTGACCAGGAGAGAAAAAGGTTTTATCAAACAATTTGTTTCCTCCGGTATCTGCAATAACAAGCCAGATTTGTTCAACGCCGAGATTGCTTTCTGTTTTATCATTATTAACTAGCGAATAAGAACTTCCTCCTAAAAGTAATTTTCCATTCGAAGTAAAATCAATCTGGCGCAACTCGTCCACATCACTACCTCCAAACGTTTTATCCCACATTTTAATTCCAGCATCTTTCACTTTAATGATCCAATAATCACAGGCGCCTTTATTCGCAGCTGTTTTATCGAGTCCTGCGGGTGAGTATGAATCGCCACCCACGTAATAATATCCATCCTTATAACGACATGCGTATCCGTAATCTTCAGCTGTACCTCCTTGAGTCATATCCCATAATTTCTTCCCTGTGCTGTCAATTTTTACCATCCAGAAATCGTTGAGTCCTCTGGCGTTTTGCGTTTTAGAAAAACCTGCAGGACTATCACTTAATCCGGAGAGAAGAAGTCCTCCACTTCCATTATAAGCAATGCCGTAACAATTATCATTGAGTGTAGAACCATATGTTTTATCAAACAGAAATTGACCATTCAAATTAAACACGGCCATCACAAAATCGAAGCTACCATAAGCAGCTGAAGTTTTATCACCACTCACACCACTTAATGTTGTCCCCACTGCGAAAATTTGTCCTGAAGCAGAAACAGAAATATCACTTAATTGATCAAAGGAATTCCCTCCCCATGTTTTTTCCCAAATTAATTGTCCTGTTGCAGTTAGACGTATTAACCAGAAATCAATTCCTCCACGACAAGCTTCTGATTTATCTCCTGAAACAGGCGAATCAGAATAACCTCCTACAAGGAATCCTCCACCATTTAATTCAACAACAGTGGTAGGATAATCATTTCCTGTTCCGCCGAAAGTATGCTCCCACACTATTGCTCCTGATGAATCAAAGCATACCACCCAATAATCGTAAGTGGATAAAGACGTATCTCTGTTGTTCTCTGATTTAAATTGAGAAGTATCGGAAGAAGACGGTGCAATAAAAACGAATTGCTTATTAGAAGTACGGATGAGCTTTTTAGGATATTCACTTCCGCTACCACCAGCAGTGATATCAAATTTTCGTACCAGCGACTGACCATATACAACTTGATTAATCAGGATAAATACAATCATCCCAAATAGGTATCGAAGTGCGGTTGATATTGGTTTATGCATAATCAAATTTGAGAATTATTTTCTAATAATCTAATCTGCAATTTACGATAAATAAAAAACGGAGACCTTTCAGCCTCCGTTTACCATATAAGTTGTCTTTTATTATGCTTTCTGCATGTACATCACTTCTTTCACTGCTTTAATAACACGGGCAGGATTTGGAAGGTATGCTTCAATTAATGTTGGTGCATAAGGTAACGGAACATCGCCACCCATTACGCGCAATACGGGCGCATCTAAATAATCGAATGCTTCACGCTGTACTTTAAATGCGACTTCTGTTGCGATTGCCGCCAATGGCCAGCTCTCTTCAACAATAACCAAGCGATTTGTTTTCTTTACTGAATTAATAACCGTTGCATAATCAATTGGACGAACTGTTCTTAAATCGATAACTTCTGCATTGATGTTTTCTGCTGCTAATTCCTCTGCTGCTTTCAAAGCTATTTTCATCATTTTCCCAAATGAAACAATCGTTACGTCTGTTCCAGCTTTCTTTATATCAGCAACACCAATCGGCATTAAATATTCTCCATCTGGCACCATTCCTTTGTCGCCGTACATTTGCTCCGACTCCATAAAAATTACTGGGTCATTATCACGAATTGCAGACTTCAACAATCCTTTCGCATCAGCAGGGTTAGAGGGAACAACCACTTTTAATCCTGGGCAGTTAGCATACCAGCTTTCAAAAGCCTGACTATGCTGAGAGCTCAACATACCTGCAGAAGCGGTTGGTCCACGGAAAACAATCGGACAACCAAAATTTCCGCCCGACATACTTTTCATTTTGGCTGCCGAGTTAATAACCTGATCAATAGCTACCAATGAAAAGTTAAATGTCATGAACTCGATAATAGGGCGAAGTCCATTCATTGCAGCGCCAACACCGATGCCTGCAAAGCCTAGTTCGGCGATTGGAGTATCTATAATTCTTTTAGCGCCAAATTCGGCTAGCATTCCCTGACTTACTTTGTAAGCTCCATTATATTCAGCTACTTCTTCACCCATTAAAAAGATGCTCTCATCACGACGCATTTCTTCTTGCATAGCTTCTCTTAGGGCTTCACGAAACTGTAGTTCTCTCATGTTTATTGTTTTTTCTAGTGACAAAAATAAAGTTAACCACCTAACAAAAAAATAAAAGCAGTAATAAAACCAAAAAACTATTCATAATCATCGGTTAATTGCAGTAAAGCGCCCTTTAATTCTGATTCTGTATGTTTGTTTTGTTGTTTTTGAGCAACCAATATCCCGGCCTTCAAGATATTGATAGCCTCTTGCGCCTCACCATTTTTCTGAAATAGTTTTCCGAGCTGATAATACAATGCAAGATAATCTACATCAATAATCCGAAGTTGCTCCAAATAATTGATAGCAATTTGATCGTCTCCGATTTTAGCATGTTCCAATGCTAAAGCATATCGGGAAAAAGTATCCGAAGGGTCATCCTGAATATACTCCTGAAGCATTTTTATTCTATCGTTCATAGTTGTTTGTATGGTTCAGCAAAAGTACTATTCATTGCTAGATATCATGACTTATTATGCTCGATTATCACTCAAATTTCTTTTTTTAGTGGACTTGGGTAAGTATCTTTGCACCTTTGAAAGACTAGAGAATTATGAAAATTTTAGTTTGCATTAGCAATGTTCCCGACACGACTACCAAAATCAATTTCACTGACGATCATAAATCGTTTGTATCGAGTGGGGTTACTTACATTATCAATCCTTATGATGAAATAGCTCTTACAAGAGCACTTGAAATAGCGGAAGTAAATGCTGGTTCAACGGTCACGGTAATACATGTTGGAGATGCTGCTTCAGAGCCTACAATTCGTAAAGCCTTAGCTATTGGAGCTACGGATGCTGTTCGCGTAAATGCTAATGCCAGAGATGCGTATTTTGTTGCTATGCAAATAGTAAATTATGCAAAAGACCAAGGCTATGATTTGATATTAACAGGCCGTGAGTCAATTGACTATAACGGATCTCAAGTCGCTTCAATGATTGGAGAATTGTTAAACATTCCATCTGTTTCTATTGTTAAGTCATTAACCCTTGAAGGTAACATTGCCACGCTTGAAAGAGAAATTGAAGGTGGTAAAGAAGTTATCAGTTGTCCGCTACCATTAGTAGCGAGTGCAACCGAAGGAATGGCAGAGCCAAGAATTGCAGGTATGCGTGGCATCATGAGTGCGAGAACAAAAACACTTTTAGTAATCGAACCAACAGAAACTCCTACCTTACAATCTATCACCAATTATGATAAGCCTGCTCCTCGTAGCCATGTAAAATTGGTCAATGCTGATGATGTAAAAGGGCTTGTTAATTTATTAAGTCAGGAAGCAAAAGTTATTTAATCTAGAATAATTAATCTCTAAAAAAGAATATGTCAGTTTTAGTATATACCGAACACGCAGAAGGAAAATTCAAG
>CANFIN010000040.1 GCA_947447155.1 Bacteroidota bacterium
GGAACTTTAATCGCATATCCGCTTTTTGTTGGATTGAATTTAATGTCCTTTACCTTTACAGCACCAAGCATAACCTTAGTTGCATAATTCACATAAGGTTCATCATAGGCCTTCGCAATAAAAGGAACAGTACGAGATGCTCTCGGATTAGCTTCAATTACATAAACGATTTCATTCTTAATAGCAAACTGAATATTGATAAGTCCTTTTACCTGCATAGCTAAGGCAATTGACTTTGTATGCTCTTCAATCTGACGAATGACATCATCACTTAAATCGAACGGAGGTAACACAGCATTACTATCTCCACTATGAATTCCTGCAGGCTCAATATGTTCCATTATACCGATAATGTAAACATCTTCTCCATCACAAATTGCATCTGCTTCAGCTTCTATAGCTCTCTCGAGAAAATGATCTACCAATACTTTATTGTCAGGAATATCTTTTAAAATATTTACAACGTGCGTCTCTAACTCTTGCTCATTGATAACAATCTTCATACTCTGCCCGCCCAATACATAACTCGGACGAACTAAAAGAGGGAAACCTAACTCTCTAGAAACTCCAACCGCTTGATCAGCATCTTCAATTACTCCAAACTTCGGATAAGGAATATTTAAATCGCGAAGCAATGTAGAAAAGCGTCCACGATCTTCGGCTAAGTCTAGCGACTCATAGCTAGTACCAATAATTTTAATTCCGTACTTATTTAATTTCTCAGCAAGCTTTAAAGCGGTTTGTCCGCCTAACTGAACAATAACACCCTCTGGTTTTTCATGCTGAATAATATCGTAAATATGCTCCCAAAAAACAGGTTCGAAGTAAAGCTTATCAGCAATATCAAAATCTGTTGAAACTGTTTCTGGATTACAATTAATCATGATGGTTTCATAGCCACATTCTTTAGCAGCTAATACCCCATGAACACAACTATAATCGAATTCAATTCCTTGTCCGATACGATTTGGACCAGAACCTAAAATGATAATTTTCTTTTTATCACTCGGTACAGATTCATTTTCAGTTTCAAAAGTTGAATAGTAATAAGGTGTTCTTGCTTCGAATTCAGCTGCACAGGTATCTACCAACTTATAGACTCTGTTAATTTTCAAATCTTTTCGCTTGGAATAAACTTGACTTTCCAAACATTTTAATAAATGAGCAACCTGCCTGTCAGCATATCCTTTTTGTTTTGCATCTATCAATAAATCAAAAGGAATAGTATCAAGCGTATGTTTTTGAATTTCTTTTTCAAGCTCAACTAACTCTTCAATTTGGTTTAAGAACCATGCATCAATTCTTGTCAGCTTTTGAATGGTCTTGAAAGGAATGCCTAGCTTAAATGCATCATAAATATGAAACAGACGATTCCAACTAGGATTTTTCAAGCTATCTAAAATTTGCTCTTGATTTTTTAGTTCTTTGCCGTCTGCACCTAGTCCGTTACGCTTTATCTCTAGCGATTGACAAGCTTTTTGTAGTGCTTCTTGGAATGAACGTCCGATACCCATAGCTTCTCCTACCGATTTCATCTGAAGTCCTAAATGACGATCAGCTCCTTTAAATTTATCAAAATTCCAACGTGGAACTTTTACAATCACATAATCGATAGTTGGTTCAAAGAAGGCAGAAGTGCTTTTTGTAATTTGATTTTTTAATTCATCCAGATTATATCCGATAGCTAGCTTAGCAGCAATTTTTGCAATTGGATAACCCGTTGCTTTTGATGCTAACGCAGATGAACGAGATACACGCGGATTGATTTCAATTACGATGATTTCATCTTCATTATCTGGATTTACTGAAAACTGAATATTACAACCTCCTGCAAATTGTCCGATGCCATTCATGCACTTAATCGCAAGATCGCGCATCTTCTGATATGTACGATCGCTAAGCGTCATAGCAGGCGCAACTGTAATTGAGTCGCCGGTATGAATCCCCATCGGATCAAAGTTCTCAATAGAACAGATAATGATTACATTCCCATTACTATCTCTTAATAACTCTAATTCGTATTCTTTCCACCCACTGATACTTTGCTCGACCAATACTTCATGAACAGGCGATGCATGCAAACCAAAATTCAGCGCATTATCAAATTCTTCCTGCGTATGAACAAATCCTCCACCTGTGCCTCCAAGAGTAAATGAAGGTCGAATTACCAATGGGAATCCGATTTCCTGTGCAATTTCCTTTCCTTCTAAAAACGATGTTGCTGTTCTTCCTTTACATACGCCTGCATTTAATTCAAGCATTTTCAAACGAAATAGCTCACGATCCTCGGTAGTATGAATCGCAGCAATATCAACCCCAATTATTCTCACATTATGCTTTTCCCAAAGCCCTGCCTTTTGACAATCAATTGCGAGATTCAAAGCTGTTTGCCCTCCCATCGTAGGAAGCACCGCATCAATATTATGCTTAGTTAAAATTTCTGCTATCGATTTTCGATTAAGCGGCTTCAAATAAATATGATCAGCCGTTACCTTATCGGTCATAATAGTCGCAGGGTTCGAGTTGATTAACACAACCTCAATTCCTTCTTCTTTCAATGATCTGGCAGCCTGACTACCAGAATAATCGAATTCACAAGCTTGACCAATGATAATGGGACCGCTTCCAATGATTAATACTGACTTAATTGAATAATCGCGTGGCATGAGTGATATAGTTTAAATAAATGTATACAAAAATAGCTACCGATACTCCTTCCAATAATTTGAAACCGACCGATAGCTGCATAAATTTTAATTGTTGAGCGAAAGTAAGCAAAAGTAAAAATCGAAATAGCATATGTTGAAAAATAACTGCGGGCACCCTGATTTTCAAGGTGCCCGCAATACAATATGTTAATTACTTAGTAATTATTTTCTCCAAGAACGCTCATCAGAAACAGTAAGTTTCTTGCGTCCTTTTTTACGACGAGCTGCTAAAACTCTACGTCCATTAGCTGTACTCATACGCTTTTTAAATCCGTGTTTATTTCTACGCTTACGTAAAGAAGGTTGAAAGGTCCTTTTCATGACAATACTTTGTTAATCTTATTGGGACGGCAAAGATAATAAAAAACTTATAGGTTCAAAACACTTTGGCATTTTTTACCAATTAAATTAAAAAAAACGATTCGCGATCCTAACGACCTAAAAATCAATACCGAAAACATTATAGCGACTGCCTAGGGATATAGACAACAGACTTTGTTTCAAAAAACTCAATCGGAAAATAGTCATAAAGAGATTGGACTTCAACAATCTTTTTAAAAGGCATTAACTCCTCCTTTAAATCACCTCCTTTTAAAACAACCCAACCATTGGGCAAACTGCCCATTTGACCCATAATGCATCTTTTAATACTCCATCTTACTAATTCTTCCATAGGTGCTACTGCTCGACTAACAACATAATCGAATTCCTGCTTTAAGTCTTCAGCTCTAGTTCTAACAACCTCTACATTTTTCAAATTCAATTGTTGGACAATATCTTCAACTACCTTGATTTTTTTCTCTATTGAGTCAACAAGTGTAAACTTCACATTAGGGTAATAAATTGCCAATGGAATACCGGGAAATCCTCCACCTGTTCCAATATCTAAAACACGTGCCCCATCATCAAAACGAATATACTTTACTAATGACAGTGAATGTAGAATGTGTTTAACAGTTAGATTTTCGATATCTTTTCTTGAAACCAAATTCACCTTTTCATTCCATGATTTAAAAAGCTCTTGATGAGCTGAAAAAAGGGCTAACTGTTGATCATTTAAATTAGGAAAATATTTTTTTAAAAGATTATTATCGTCAGTCATTTTACAAAAGTAAAATAAAAAACAAAGGGGCCAACGACCCCTTTAAAGTATTAAAATATAACTCAATCGTGTGCAGTATAGTCGGTACTTTTAATAATTTGATACAGGAATTCTCTCGCTCTAAACAATTGCGCTTTAACAGTTCCTAAAGGAAGGTCTAGTTCTTCGGCAATTTCTTCGTAGGATAACTCTTGATAATATCTTAACTCTACTAATTTCTTGTATCGAGGTTTAAGTTTATCAACAACTTCTTTCATCATCAAAACTTTCTGCTTTTTAACAAGAACATCATCAGGTGATGGACCATCAGATTTAATTTCAAACGCCATTTCTTGTCCGTCTTCATTCTCAAAACCTCTATCGATGCTTAATAGCATTTTACGTTTCTTACGGATAAAGTCGATGCAATTATTTGTGGCAATTTTAAATAACCAAGTACTAAAGGCGTAATCTGGTGTGTATTGTTTGATATTTCGGAATGCTTTTCCAAATGCCTCAATAGTCAAATCCTCTGCGTCATCGCGGTTATTTACCATTTTAAGGAGCATATAGTAAATGGAATCTTTGTATCGAGCCATCAATTCAGCATATGCTTTTTGGTCGCCATCGTCGACGGCCTTACGAACTAACTTGAAATCTTTGATTGCTTTATCGGAGAGGTGTTGGATTTCCTCATCTGTGATTTGAAGCTGTGGTTTAGGCTTTTCCATAGTCATGGTTTGGGTTGATGCTGTTACTTCCAGACTCTTATTTTAATGAAAGGGTTAGTTATAGCTAACAGCGGATAAATAATTGCAGCAATCAGGTCAAAAACTGGAAGAAGTATGATTAAGTCCTTCTCTCCTAGCTTTCTAAATCCTGTCCAATATACAATAATTTGAGCGATTAGCCTTGTTAATATTAATGCTAAGGTAAACACCCAATTAAGTTTCAATACTAAAGAAATGATAATTAGCATTAGAAAAACAGTATGCGAAAAATGATACATACCTATTAAACTTTTATCACTCGATTTATAATATTTCCCAGACGACATGTGACGACGTTTTTGTCGAAGCCACTCTTTAAATGTCTCTTTAGGCTTAGAAATCGTTTTCGATTCATTTGAAAGGGAAACAGCAACATTATTTTTTGTAGCAGTTTCATTAACGAATAAATCATCATCACCAGATAATAAATGATTATGAGAAGCAAATCCTTTATTTTTAAAAAACAAGGATCTTACATAACCTAAATTCCTGCCTACGCCCATATACGCTTTTCCTTTTAATGCGCGGCTGATATACAGCAATCCATTTTGAGCTGTATCAAATCTAATCCACTTATTTAAAAACCCGCTGTTTTTTTGATATGCTCCATAGCCAACAACGATTTCTTTATCTATTGAAAGTGCTGAAGACATTTGTTTTAGCCATTGGTTAGATGAAGGATAACAATCAGCGTCAGTAAAAATCAATCTGTCATAAGCAGCACCTTTTATTCCCAGTGTAAGGGCGAATTTTTTTCCATGCTGATATTTTTCTTGCTCATTAATGGTAATTACTTTTAGATTATAATGAGCATCCTCCATTTCTTCCAAATAACGTGAAGACTCGTCCCAGCTACAGTCATTAACAACAACAACCTGAAATTGTGGGTAATCCTGATTTAGAATTTCAGGTAAAAACTGTCTGAGATTTTTTAATTCGTTTCTCGCACAGATAATAATTGATAAAGGATCAGAATTGTCGGATTGTGGCTTGGTTATTTTTTTGAACCCAACTCCAGAAAATTGAAAAAAAATGTAATACAATTGAATTGCACAGAAGATTGCAGATAATACTAATATACTTTCAGCGATAATACTATTCTCAAATACCAACATTAATTTGCGTTTGCTTTAATTCACAAATCTATTGGATGCACCAATCTCAAAAATGCTTTCAGATTGAAAATATCAACAATTCAATTTTAAAAAGATTTTCAATTCTTTTTATGTAGTCATTTGATTTACAGAGTCTGTAATTGTTCTTCCAGGATATTCTTTAAGAGCAGCGGCCAAGCAATCCATAGCTTTTGCTAAAGACTCCTTATTTAAAACATAGGCAATTCTAACCTGATGTAAGCCTAACTTTGGATCAGAATAGAATCCACTAGCGGGAGCAAGCATAACAGTTTCACCATTATGAGAGAACTCTTCTAAAAGCCATTGGCAAAATTTATCGGCATCGTCAACAGGAAGCTGAGCCATACAATAAAACGCACCACTTGGCTTAGGACATACAACGCCATCCATCGCATTCATGGCACTTACAACCAAATCACGACGTTCAACATATTCAGCAACTACCTCAACAAAATAACTTTGAGGTGTATCAATTGCTGCTTCGGCTGCAATTTGTCCGAATGTTGGCGGGCTTAATCTCGCCTGAGCAAATTTTAAAGCAGCAGCCATTACTTCTTTATTTCTTGAAACAAGGGCGCCAATTCTAGCTCCGCAAGCACTGTATCTTTTGGAAATACTATCCATCAAAACAACGTTCTGATCTAAACCATCCAACTGCATTACAGAAGAATAGACTTTGCCATCATAACAAAACTCACGATAAACTTCATCAGCAAACAGATACAAATCATATTTCAAAGCTAATTCCTTTAATACCTGTAATTCATCTTTTGAATAAAGATAACCCGTTGGATTTCCTGGATTACAGATCATTATGGCTTTTGTCTTTTCGGTAATTACTTTTTCAAACTCAGTGATTGGAGGCAAGGCAAAACCCGATTCGATAGAAGAAATAATAGGTTTAATTACAACATTAGCTTGGATACTAAATCCATTATAATTAGCGTAATATGGTTCAGGAATAATAATTTCATCACCTGGATTCAAACATGCCATCATTGCAATCTCTATAGCCTCCGACCCACCGGTTGTAATCATAATGTCGGTATAGTCAACATCGATATTATTCTTCTGATAATATCCGGCCAATCGCTTTCGGTAAGACTCTATTCCGGCTGAATGACTGTATTCAATAACATCTAACTTGATATTTCGAATTGCATTCATCATCACTTCTGGCGTTTTAATATCTGGTTGTCCGATATTTAAATGATAAATATGCATCCCTCGTTTCTTAGCTGCCTCTGCAAATGGAACAAGCTTACGAATTGGTGATGGTGGCATCTGAAGGCCTTTATCTGAAATTTTTGGCATAGTATATAAAATAAACAGTCCCGCTCAGAATAAGAGCGGGACTGCAAATTTAAACTTAATATTTTAATTATTTACCAGGTGTTGCAGCAGGATTTGCTACGGGTGCTGGTGCTTCAACAGTTCCTTTTAAGTGAAGGATGACTGGAGAATTTTTAGCATTGGAAGTAATGGTAACTGTTTTGTCTTGCATTCCCATTTTACCTGCTGAGTTAAAAGTTACTTTGATAACTTGCTTAGCGCCTTTTTTAATTGCTTCTTTCGGATACTGAGGAACAGTACATCCACAAGAACCTGTTGCATTCGTTATGATAAGATCTTCTTTACCATTGTTAACGAATTCAAATTCGTGATTTACAACATCACCTTGCTTAATTGTTCCGAAGTTAAACTCTAATGCTTCGAAAGTCATTTCAGCAGCATTAGGATTTACAGCTGGCTTGTCTGCTGTTTGAGCTTTTGTTGCAAATGACATTAATAATGTACAAGCAACTAATAGAATTGATTTTTTCATTGTTTTGTTTATTTAAATATTTAGAATTATTGTTTTACATTTTCTAATGGAGATACACCGCTTGGCTTCATAAAAGGAGTTTGATCTTCTGTTTGCTCCTGTGTTTTTACTACACCTTTAATTGTAAGAACTTTAGTTGGACTTTTACCAGCATTAGACATTACAGTAACTGTTTTTGTGAATGGTCCCTGGCGTTTTGTATCGTAACTTACATTTATGTAACCTGACTGACCTTTGGCTACTTCATCTTTCGACCATTTTGGAACAGTACAACCGCAACTACCTTTGGCATCCGTAATTTTCAAAGGCTCTTTGCCTGTATTTGTAAATTTGAAGGCGTAAGCACCGTCGCCAGCATAATCTATTGTTCCGAAATCATGCACCTCTGTTTCAAAACTAATCTCTGGTGCATTTGGGTTATTTGCATTTTCTTGCGCTGAAGCAAGAAATGTCGCTGCAAATAAAACAGAAAGTGTTAGAATTATCTTTTTCATAATTGATAGGGCTTCCTACGTTTTAACGGGAGCTAAGTTCTAATTATTAAATGAAGTAAATATGAAATTTCAAATTAGTTTGTTTTATGCTTTTCTGATGATAATACGGAGTAGGCAGTATTAGCATAGAACACAAACCATAAAAATATACCGGCAAATTTGCAACAGTCTTCGTAATATACCTGATGTGATACAAATGGATCAATATTATCCAACACCATTGAAATTAGAAAAAGAGTCATTGCTCCAATCCAAAATAAAAATTTTGTACTAAATAAATTATGCTCAAATCGAAAGAAATATCCGACAATAGATCCAATATAAACTAGATAAAATAGCTTCTCAGCAAAAGGAAATGCATGTATAAACACTTCTTCATGCAACTGAAAACAATCATCAAGTCCAAGAAACAAGGATAAGGCACCTCCATATAAAAATATACCTTTCATAACTGAACTACCAGATTTAATAATGCTATAAGTCAATAAGCAAATTGCCGCCGATGCGCTCCATAAAAACAATCCAATCATGGATATCATTCCATCATATGGATGCCCGTGTAATACAGCAGCGGTATCGCGAGTAAGGTCACTAACCTCTACTCCATTGGACTTCCCAATCCAAAAAACTATAAACATTAAGGCAAATGGTAATAATACCCATTTTAAAACAGTAAATAAATGTAACCTGAGCTGCTCAAGTGTTTTTTTAATAATCATTTGTATCATATTGGTAACGGTTTAAGGCGCAAAAATACCGATTATTCGAAACACTTATTGATTGTCCGGGTGATTTTTAGAATTATCGTGCTCTTCGTCACTATCTTTCAAATTAGCCTTAAAGAATTTATCAAGCTTTTTCATTTTGCCTTTTAAACTTATCTCATAAGCAAGACCTAATACATAATTGGTTTGAGGAACCCAAAAAGAATGGATATCTGGTTGATAAATGTAAAACAAAGTAAAAGACTGAAATCTGTTATATTGCATGCCAAGCTGTCCGACGTATCTTATTTTATCAATATAGGGCGATTCTTTCCCGTTTAATTCAAATGTAGGTTCTGCTGAAATTGAAGTAGAGAAGACCTTGTTTATTTCATATTTCGCCCTCAACCTAAACCTTGCTTCATTATACGACTGATCGTACAACTCGTTCATTGAAAAATAACTTCGATTATGCTGGAATGCAACCCTAGCGTAAAGATTAACAGCTTTGATATTTATTTTTCTAGTATACCCTACATACAACGTATGAACGTCGTTTGACCTATCAGTTTTTAATTGATACAAAAATTCAACATTACTTTTTTTATTAGGATTATAACCATAAATAAAATACAGATTTGCACAATCAAATAAAGAAGCATTTTCATTAAACCTTGCTTGATACTGTACACTTGCATAATGCGATTTATCAAAATGGTAATAAAACTGATTCCACGTCCAAACTGAAAAATCAGATATGCGCTGCGCATTTAACTGGCAGGATAAAACAGTAAAAATTAAAACCAATCTGACTTTTTTCAATTTACTATCTATTTGTATCGTAATAGTAAATTTTAACTTGAGCAGAATCACGAAGAAAATCTATTTTCTGTACTTCTGCACGATGAATATCAATTCCTGTTCGCGTTCTAAGGTCAGTTAAAAACTCTTGATAATTATTAGGGTGAATTAATTCAATCTTTTCATAAAAAATAACTTTGAACAACTCTTGTTTCATGAACCAATTGCTTTCTAATGTCAAAGCAATTAAAATCATTGCCGCTATAATTGATATCAAGAATAAATATTCATAAACATCTTCAACACCTTTCAATCTTGTAACAGCAGAAACAATTCCTATTGCAATTGTCAGGAATAAATAAGTCATGTCTTTAATACTTATCTCTTCTGTCTTATAGCGCAACATACTAAATACCGCAAACAACCCAAATGCTGCACCCATCGATATTTCAACTCTATTTAGTAGGAAAGAAATAGTAAAAATGACGATATTGAAAACAAAATAAGTAAACAACAAGTCTTTATTCTTATAAAAACGGAAATAGATAAACTGCATTAAAACATAAGTAGATACCAAATCAATCAGCAATCTTATTCCATATTTCGAAGCAATTTTCGCGATCGTATCTATTCCCTCAGGAGATGTAATTTGTAACAACATTTTAATATTGGTTATTGATTAATTAACTTATTAATTTATTTATTTTTAGCACTTGTGGTTTAAAATTATTTCGCTTTTCATTTTGTTTAAGTAAATACATACCAGCGCAATATTTACTTATAGATATTGCCTTGAAATTCATATCTCTTAATAGCGTTCTGATTTTTGAAGGAGTTTTGCCATCACTTTTAACTTCAATAATCACTAGGTTTTCATAAATAGCCGAACTGCTTTCAATTGAAAACGACAAATTTGTATCAATAGTCACTCTTTCAATAACGGAATTATTTACCAAAGCTATTCGATCATAATTTATATTTATTGAAGGAATCAAGTTGCTACAATCTACATATAAATGTTCTGTTAAAAATGTTGATATGGATTCATCTGAAAAATCAACATCGTTTTCTGATTTAATTCTGACCTTATTAGTTACGCCTTTATTGTTTTTAATTTTTGCCTCAAGGAAACTAATGTTGCTATCTACATATGTTCTTCTCCTGACTTTATATCGATTCATTTTACCATTATGATGCATCTTGTAAAGCAAATGATCAGGTGTATCATAATATAATGTATCGTAATTGAAATTTCGTTTTTTACTGATTTCAAGTATACGGTAGTAATTCGAAAGCTGAGGCAAGATCAATATCAAGTCATTTAAAGTTATTGCAAACTTTAAATCAGAACGCTCCATTAAATCTGCCATACCCATTTCCACAAGTGAAATAGGTTGAAATTCAATTAAAGTTTGTGACAATACTTGGTTCATTAACTATCGATTTACGACTATTGTTCCGATATCTACAACTTGCTTTTTATCTGTTATTTGAATTTTTGTAGCAACTGGAAATTGATTATAAGGCACCGTTGAGGATTGTAGTGTATCGCTTAAAGAGTAGATAGTATAATTACCTTTTCTAAGGTATTTAAATTCGAAATTCCCATTTAAGTCAGTTGAAACTTTATCGCCATAACCGTTCTGATCTCCATAAACAATAAATACATCTTCATCTAATCCTGCATGCTCATACATTATTAGGTTAAAGTTTTTATCCCAGTCACGAACCCAAACTTTACCTTTAATAGTCGCCATTCCTCCATCTCCTTCTTCTTTTTTACAAGAAAAAAGTATCAATGAAAAAAACAGCAATAACAATAGTTTAATTCTCATCTTATTTTACAATTTGTATTCGTTTAACTAAATCGGAATTATTTATTTGTAACAAATATAAACCATCGTTAAGGCCTGGTAATTCCATTTTATAATTGTTTTCATTGCCTATACTAACATTTAAAACACACTTTCCACTCAAATCAAATAATTTGACATTGTTGATATTAATTTGCGATTTAATTGTAAGAGAACCATCTGAAGGAACAGGATAAACACTTAACTTTTCATTGCTAAATTCATTTATAGCCGTTGGACAATTACTTTGGTTAAACGTGAATGACAATGTATAACTAAAATTGCCTATCCCGTTCGGACAACGATAATAAGATATATCAGAACTTTGAGCGCCGAAATAAACACTGTCTATCAGAAATCCTGCGGAATTAGAAATATAAACAGAATCACCTGCAGCAGCTAATTTAAAATTAGAATGTAATCCTTGCTGCGTTGTATCCATGTCCGTCCACACAATTAATTCATCGTGAGAATCAATACTTGCATAAGCTGGAAACTTCCATTTTAACTTATCGTTTTTATCATCTGATAAATACAAATCCGATAAATTGATTCGATGATTTGATGTATTGTATAATTCAATCCAATCATCATATTCACCATTCTGATCAACAATAGCAGCATCATTCTTTGCCATTATTTCGTTAAATGCTACTTCTTTAAAATACACAGCATTATTAGTAACGTTTAAGTGATAGTACTCATGCTCTGCACGTGCTGGTGAGAACACGCCCGCATTGGTATTCTCTGCATATATGTAATAATCCATTTGTGTGGAGGAACAAAAAATGGCAGCACCAAATATACCATCTCCAGTAGCACCATCATGATGTAAACCATCATCATACATTAGCTGTTTCGAAAACTTACCGAAAATATTATCTCGGGACCCAACTAAGATGGTTGTACCATTACTCATATTACAGTTTACCCAAACCGTATCATAAATAACAGGTTGTGCAGGCGTACTCACAATACCAGAAATGATGGGCTGAGCAGCCTGAAACTCCGAAGTCCCTTGTAAGTATGAAGCACGGGAACCAACAAGATTACTAATTCCTGGAACAAAATAACTGCCTACAGCTATATCAGTATTTAATGAAGATTGAAATTGACTATATGTAAAAGTTTTGTTTAGATCGGACTGAACAGCGGTATCAATTAATGTTTGATAAGTAGTTGCCATTGTTTGATAAACCCCACTTGAAAAATATTCATCGGTAATTGTTTTTGCATGAGCATAAAACATCCTCTTCCAAGTTGGATTATTAAACACAACATTGATTAATGGCCACAAAGGATCTGTATTATGAATATTTAATGGTAATTGTTGCATGTTAGCAACAGTCAATGACCCCATTGATGATGCTCCACTGCCAACAAACGGAAACCCACCAAAAGCCATATTTAAATCCCATGATATTGGCACAAATCGATTGTTTAAATCACGATACAAATAATAATTCTGAGCAAAAACTCCTGTATAACTATCAAAATTAATTGTAACTGCATTGTATGCCAACATCCAAATTACTCTGTCAATATCTATTATAGACTCCAATGAAGAACCATAATTAGTAACGGTATCGCATAGACGAACTAATTCATTCCAACCATTTGAAGACTTCAATTCATAGTAATTAAAATATGAACTACTATCAGAATTAATGTATTTTAGATTGCACTTTGTGGTAGGGATAGGAATACCTATTGGATTACACTTAAATTGTGTTCCATCGGTTGAATTAAACTTTTCCGTTAAAAAAGCATTTCCAATATTTTCATCATTTGAATACAGTCCGATATAGTTTCCGTTGACATATACCTGCGCGAAATTTGATTTTGGACAATCCATATAACTACCCAAAATCTTATATGCTAATACCTCGCGAATCATAGAAGGATCCTGGTAACAGTTGCTTAATTTTATTGTAGAATGCCCCATGTAATCCTGATTAATAAACTCATCCAACGAAATATTAAATGGATTTTTATTGGAAGCTAAACTATAGGAGCTATTTCCTTTATACTTAACACCTACGCTATCGAAAATAATTCCATTTACTTTTATTTGCGATGCCAAGATATAACCATCAGCTCCCGCTTTTGCCGTATCTAATTGATAATCCCAATTAGCTTGTGAAAAGGTGATTTCTATTTTTTGAATCTGACCTATATCATAAAGATTGGTTTGCGAAAAACCATTTAACGATGGCAGAATAAAAAATAAAATCCCAATAAAAACTTTGTAATAATTGATCATTATTATTTTGATTTGATAAAGAATTGGAGTGATTAATTACTCCTCTGTTAGATATACAAGGCAATTGATGTAATACATTACAATACCATACTAAATAAAAGACTAAGTGATTTTTATTCGTTTAGGATTTGTTAGGGTTTAAAAATAATGATATTTATTAATGATTTTTTAACAATTTAGTAAAACTTGCTAAACAAAGAAAAATTGATTTTGAAATGTAAAATACATGGCCTGCATTAAGTTGCTTTAACGGCAAACAGCAGCTTAAGTAGGTTTTTTTGAATAAAAACTTGCATTCGCTCAACAATAAAGATTATTTTTAAGGCTCAAAATTGAAGAAAGTGAACTTTATAATAGACGCAGAAGGAAAAATAATTGATCTTAAAGACAACATTCTTGCTATTTTGGCAGATGATCAAAAGTCTTTAATTAGCAATTTAAAATTGCAACAGCTCCTATCTGGTCTACCTGAAATCTTCCCTATCACCGATGATTCCAATTTAAAGACCTTCAAAAATTTAGTATTAAAAAAAGATTTAGGATCTTTTGGAACCAATCCAACTCAAACCTTTTATAGTTTATCCATACAGTCACTAAATTCATTAAGTAGCAGTGCGTTTTTATGTTGTTTAGAAAAATATGTTTCTGAAGTTGATATGGCGTTAGCTGCCAATCAAAAATGTTTTAATCTTTATTTGAAATACTTAAAAGGTAGTCTGTTTGAAATTGATCCAAGTAGCAAAATAATAAAAATATTAAGCGATGGACCTGATGGAATACTGCAAAAATTTGGAATAGTAGAGAATTTAACACTGCTAGACTTACTAGACTTTTCATTAGCGAAAAAATTTAAATCAAAATTAGATTCGGTAATCTCTGAAAAAAAAGAAATAATATTATCTCACCGTTTTAGAACAAGAAACTGGGAGTTGTTTATTGATTGTAAATTGAATTACAAGGACGACAACTGTATTGTTATTTACATTTTAGATGTTACTGAAAAGATAAAAACAATAGAAGAAAAAGAAGCCTTTGCGAGATTCCCAATAGAAAATCCAAATCCGGTAGTTAGAGTTAATACGATTGGCAAAATTACATTTGCAAATAAATCTGGAGTTGATTTTTGCCAAAAGATTGGAACTAAAAATAAAATCATTTCTAACCAAGATGTTCGTGCTATTATCAAAGCCTGCATATTTGATAACAAACCAAGAGACTTAAAAATAAAGGTAAACAAGCAATATTACTATCTTAACTTTTCGCCAAATAAAGAAAATAATTATGTAAATATTTACGGAACGAATATTACGCATCAAGAAAGAATCGCTGAAAAACTCAATCAAAAAACAGGAGATTTAAATTCAATTTTAAATAGCTCTGACGATATAATTTTACTTGTTAATAAAAATCTAGAATTACTTTATTTTAATAATCAGTCTATAAAAATTCTTAAAGAATTTGGCATCTCAAAGGTTGAAAGCTGGATGAGTGTTTTACAATTTATACCAGATGAAATTAAAGACCCTTTTATCGCTAATGCAACAACTGCTTTGGATAAAAACTCAATTATTAAAAAAGAATTTAGGTTAACAGATGCAAAAAACGATCAGCGACATTTCAATACGACCTTTTTTCCAGTTATCGAAAGATCAACGGGAAAGTCAATAGGGGTTTGCGTACAGTTAAAAGAAATAACAGAAAACGCAAAGGCTAAAGAAGAATTAATCTCTTTAAAAAACTTTTATCAAAAAATTCTCAACAATCTTCCTACAGACATTGCAGTTCTTGACAAGGACAACAAGTATTTATTTATAAATCCGCAGGCAATTTCCAATCACGAAACAAGAGAATGGCTATTAGGTAAAAACGACTATGATTACGCTGATTTAAAAAATATCAAGTCTGATTTTGCTGACCGAAGAAAAAACATTTTTAGTGATGTAGCTATTAGTGGAGTATCTAGATCTTTCGAGGATTTACATATTCAAAAAGATGGTAAAAACGTATATATTTTAAGAAAATACTATCCAGTTTATAACGATAAAAAAGAATTGGAAATGATGTTGGGTTATGGTTTGGATATTACTTCTATAAAGGAATCGGAACTAGCGGCCAAACGCAGTGAAGAAGAATTGCGTTTGGCAAATACAAAGCTTCAAAAAAACTATTCCCAGTTAATGCAGTATTCCTATATTGTTTCGCATAATCTTAGGGCGCCAATTGCAAACCTTGTTGGACTATCAAGCTTTTTTCAAGACACAGGGCATGAAAAAAACAATATGATTATTCAACACATTAAAGATTCATCGGAAAGAATAGATGAGATATTAAAAGATTTGAATTCGATTTTAGCAATAAAAGAAGAACTGAATCAATCGTTTGAAGAAATATCACTTCTAAATATCATTAATGAAGTAAAATCTGATTTAAAACTTGAAATCGAAGATTCAGACGCAAGAATAAATTTAAATTTTGACAGAATCGATAAAATCAATTCTATTCATTCTTTTATCCATAGCATATTTTACAATTTAATTTCGAATTCGATTAAATATCGAGATAAAAATAAAAATTGTATTATCGATATAAACACTAGCAATAACGATGGCCTTATTACAATTAAATTTAGCGATAACGGAATCGGGATTGACTTAACAAAAAATAAGGACAAAGTATTTGGATTATATACACGATTCCACAAAGATGTTGCAGAGGGAACTGGTGTTGGCCTACACTTGATTAAAGAGCAAATAGAGTCGCTAGGCGGAAATATTAAAATTGAAAGTACACTTGGAGTAAGCACAACATTTACGATTGAACTAAACGAAATTAAATATGTTAAAAATCCTGTTGATTGATGATGACAAAATCAATAACTTCTTAAACAGAAGTATAATTGAAAAGAATTATGGTTCGGACTGTTTAGTTACCGAATACACAAACCCTGAAGAAGCATTTGATTTTTTAAAATCGTGTGCACAAGAAAATAGTAAAAATGTGCCTGATGTAATATTACTGGATATTAATA
>CANFIN010000041.1 GCA_947447155.1 Bacteroidota bacterium
ATCTCGGGAATTATCCTTTTAGGCGCTTTGAGCCGTTTAATTCCTCACCCAATGAATTTCACTCCTATTGCCGCAATGGCTTTATTTGGAGCCGCTGTATTGAACGATAAGCGCCTTGCTATCATCATCCCTTTTGCAGCGATGTTCATTAGCGATATTTTATTACAACTAGCTAACGGAACAGGATTTCATAATCAGATGTTCCTGGTTTATGGTTGTACAATTTTTAGTTCATTAATCGGATTTCAAATCAGAGAGAAATTACAATTCAAAAACATTTTATTTGCGACAGTTGCTGGCGCAATTTTATTCTTCATCACGACTAACTTCGGAGTATGGATGTTAGGGTATTATGGATATACCATGACTGGCTTAGTGAACTGTTTTACCATTGCAATTCCTTTCTTCCGTGGCACTATCACTGGTGATTTGTTTTATTCATTGGTATTTTTCGGAAGTTATTCGTTGATCAAATCACAGATTCCTGTTTATCTGAAAAAATAATATTGAATTATTAAATAGTAAGCCCCGGACAATTAACTCCGGGGTTTCTTTTTTGTTATAGCTAATACCCCTAACTTTGCCTACACCGTTTTGAAATGATTACGAAAGAACAAGTTTTAGAAGCACTCAGTCATGTAGAAGAGCCAGATTTAAAAAAGGATCTCGTTACGCTTAATATGATAAGTGATGTTGAGATCGATGGCAAAAATGTAAGTTTCACTGTTATTCTTACTACTCCTGCTTGTCCATTAAAAGAACTTATTGCCAACGCCTGCCGCAATGCGATTATTCACATGGTAGATAGTGAAGCAATTGTTACGGTGAACATGACGGCGCGTGTAACAACCCAACGTAATCAGTCGAACGATTTTTTGAAAGGTGTAAAAAACATTATTGCTGTTTCTTCTGGTAAAGGTGGTGTTGGAAAATCGACAGTAGCTGCTAATCTCGCTATTGCAATGGCACAGACAGGTGCTCGTGTAGGTTTGATTGATGCTGATATCTACGGACCATCACAACCAATTATGTTTGGTGTAGAGCACGAACAACTATTTATTACTGAACGTGACGGCAAGCAGTTAATGGTGCCGGTTGAAAAATACGGAGTAAAATTATTATCCATTGGATTTTTAACTGATCCCGCACAAGCAATTGTTTGGCGCGGACCAATGGCAGCAAAGGCTTTGCGTCAATTGTTTTCTGATGGCGATTGGGGCGATCTTGATTATTTATTTATTGACTTACCTCCAGGAACAGGTGATGTACATTTAACATTAGCTGCTTCAGTTCCTCTTACTGGAGCTGTAGTCGTTTCTACACCTCAACAGGTAGCCTTAGCAGATACCTTAAAAGGTATTAACATGTTCCGAATGGAGCAAATCAATATTCCGATTATTGGTATCATTGAAAACATGGCCTACTTTACTCCTAGAGAATTACCCGATAATAAATACTATTTATTTGGAAAAGATGGTTGTAAAAAATTAGCAGCTGAGTTAAATATTCCATTTTTAGGCGAATTACCATTAATACAAAGCATTTGCGAAGGCGGAGATCAGGGCTATCCTGCAATCCTCGACGAACAAGGTGCTGCCTATTTACCATTATTAACTATTGCAGGTAATGTGGCTCAGCAAATTGCCATTCGCAACTCCTTGCCAACACCAGCCCATATTTAAAACTATGAAATCACAATTAATAATTCGCATTGAAGAAACCTTAGCACAGCTGCGTCCATATTTAGAAGCAGATAACGGAAATGTTTCATTTGTTGAATTAACCGATGATATGGTTGTGCGTGTTCAGCTAGAAGGGGCTTGCTCTTCATGTTCAATGAGCAGCATGACTTTGAGAGCTGGCATTGAGCAATCACTATTAAAAGCAATCCCGGAAATAAAATCCGTTGAAGCTATAAATCAAAACTGATTATTTATCATCTTCAGGCAACTTACCATTTACGTAAGTATATTTCTTAAGCGTACGTCCCATTTCATCCATATCTTGCCAGTTACCCTCGCGCAATCCGTTTTTAAATTTACCAACGGTTTTTATTTTTCCTTCAGGCCCATAAACTCGCACGACGCCGTTTTCAATATCATTTAAAAATTCTTGCTCAAAAATCTTATTGCCATTTTCAGCATACTGAATATACCAACCATTGATTTTATCGTTAATAAATGTTTTTTCTTCTGCTTTAGCTCCATTGGGATAATAAACAATCCACTTACCATCACGAATACCCGCCTTGTAAGATTCTACTTTCGTTAATAATGAATCTTCCGAATAATAATTCCACACACTATCCTTCTTCTGTATTTTGTAATTTCCTTTCGAGTGTATTTTCCCGGATTCGTAATACATCACTACACGCGCTGATTTACCGTCAATAGCGTTATTAATCTCTGCCTGTATTTTACCACTCTCAAAGAAAGATTTTGAAATACCTACTTGCAAATTGTTTTTGAAAGTCGTTTCACCAAGAAGTTTTTTTGTTTCATAAAACTTTTTCCATACCCCTTGCTTCATTCCTTTTTGATCAATACGATTAATAGTATCGCCATCATAAACCTGAAATGATTTCCATTTGTTATTTTGTGCTAATAGTAGCCCAGCATTAAAACTGATAAGCAGTAAAGTAAAAACTATAATTCGCATTCTGTTCATGGACGTAAAATTAATAGATTCTTCAATATACCAAGAGTGCCGATGGTATCTAAATATTTTTAATTTTGTTAATCTATGATTACTTCAAAGCATCTTAAAATGATAAAACGAAGCCTATTGCTTAGTAGTATCTTTATTTTGATTTCAAACCTGGCAAATTCTCAAGTATTAACTGGTACCGTAAAAGATAAGTCGAATGGAGAGCTAATGTTTGGTGCTGTAATAAATATCAAAGGGACATCATTAGGAACCGCTACTGATTTTGACGGAAAATTTACTTTAAAAGCAACATCACTTCCATGTACAATCAATGTGATGTATATCGGTTATATAAAAGCAGAAATCTATGTTGCCTCTGCCGATAAACCACTACTGATAGAATTAACTCGAGATTCAAAAACATTAAAGACCGTTGAAATTTCAGACCGCCGATTGACAGAAAAACAAAAGGAGTCGCCAGTAACAGTTGAAGCCCTTGATTACATTGCTATCAAACAAACTACTGCTGCTAACTTTTATGAAGGCTTAGGGAATTTAAAAGGGGTTGATATAACCTCTGCCAGCTTAGGATTTAAAGTCATAAATACAAGAGGATTCAATAGCACCTCTCCCGTTCGTTCACTTCAAATAATTGATGGTGTCGACAATCAAGCTCCTGGATTAAATTTCTCATTGGGAAATTTTCTTGGCTCTTCTGAATTGGATATTCAAAAAGTAGAATTGATTGTTGGTGCAAGTTCTTCGTTTTACGGTCCAAATGCATTTAACGGTGTTATCAGTATGACAACACGTAGTCCGTTCGTACGTCCAGGATTTGAAATACAAGTTAAGAGCGGTACACGCGATTTATTAGAAACATCATTTCGCTATGCAGTTGTTTTTAAAAATGCTTTGAAAGAAGATAAACTCGGAATTAAATTCAATGCAAGTTTTTTTAAGGCGAGAGATTGGGAGGCGAATAATCTGAATCCTACACTCGCTTCTAAAAGTGATATGCGTAATCCAGGAGGATATGATGCAGTAAATATTTATGGAGACGAATATTTCTCTGGAGGAGATTTGTCGCAAGTACCAACATCACGACCAGGCTTTGGAATTATTTATCGTACAGGTTATGCAGAAAAAGATCTAGTTGATTATAATACGCGTAATATTAAATTAAGTGCGGCTGCACATTATAAACTAGATAAAGAAACTGAATTCATTGTTACATCAAACTTCGGAACTGGAACAACCATCTACCAAGGTGATAATCGTTATTCTTTAAAAGACATTTTGTTTTTTCAAAATAGAATTGAATTAAAAAAGAATAATAAATATTTTATTCGTGCATATGTTACTTCTGAAGATGCAGGTAAATCATACGATGCATTTTTTACTGCATTATTACTTCAGAAATCTGTTAAGTCGGATAATGAATGGGTAAATGATTACACAACATGCTTTAATAACAATCAATATTTTCAGGCTATAAGAAATTTCCCAGGCTATCCGCAGCCACAACAATTTGCTCAGTATGAAGACTACCTTGCAGCAATTAATCCATTTTTATTGACTAATTATTACGACTCGTTAACACTTTATCATAATACAGCGAGTGCGTTTGCTGATGCATATGCTAATCCCGTAAAGAACACTACAGCATTTTTAGTTCCTGGAACAATAGCATTTGATAGTGCTTTTGCAAGTGTAACTTCAAGAGAAACATTTAATGGTGGAGGTTCTAAATTCTTCGATAAATCTGCGTTAGCGCATGTGCATGGTGAATACAAGTTTGATTTGAAATGGGCTCAACTGACAACAGGAGCTAATTACCGAAAATATCTTCCAAACTCACACGGAACAATATTTTCTGATACTACAGGAAGAAAAATTACAAATTCAGAATTTGGTTTATATGCTGGTTTAGATAAAAAAATCAAAGACGATAAAGTAAAACTTAATTTAACAACACGTTTAGATAAAAATCAAAATTTTGGTTATTTATTCTCGCCAGCTTTATCTGCTATTTACTCTCCCAATAAAGATAACACCATTCGAATTTCATTTAGTTCAGCTATTAGAAATCCAACATTAGGTGATCAGTATTTATTTTACAAAGTTGGTCGCGCAACTTTAATAGGAAACATTAACGGATTTGATTCTTTGGTTACAGTTCCATCATTACTAACGGCACTGAGTTACCAAAGCACAGATTCACTTTCTTACTTTAATGTAGATCGTGTTAAACCAGAGCAAGTTCAAACCATTGAAGTTGGCTATAGAAATGGTTTATTTGGATGTTTATATTCAGATATTAATGCTTACTTCAGTCGCTATCAAAATTTTATTGGATATAAAATAGGCGCGGTCACAGATATTATTTCTACTCCTTTCGGATCAAAAGAAATTTATTTAAAAGATATCTATCGCGTAGCAACCAACTCCGAAGACATTATAAATACTTATGGATTTAGTTATGGATTGTATTATTACTTCAAACAGTTTTATAGTATTAGCGCGAATTACTCTTTGAATATTCTTAATAAAAGTCCGATAAATATCAGCAGCAGTTCTACATTTCCATTTATCTCTATTAAAAAAGGAGCTACCTCTGATGACCCACTGATTCCTGCATACAATACTCCTAAAAATAAATTCAATATTGGTATTGGTGGAAGTAATATTAAAAATAAATTGGGTAAAGACTGGGGATTTGCAATTAACTATAAATGGGTACAAGGATTTTTGTTCGAAGGTTCACCTCAGTTTACTGGCGATATTGATAGTTACGGATTATTAGATGTTCAAGTAAACAAGAAAATTGAAGTTACTAAAACAACATTCAAAATTGGTGCGACTAATATTCTAAACAATAAACACTATGAAGTATTTGGTGGGCCGCTGGTAGGAAGAATGTTATACTTACAATTATCTGTCGACTTAACTAAATAGGATCAACATCAATTTGAATAAGCAACTGCTGAACTTTTGATTCAGTTTTAAAAGAATGTATTGCCTCGCTCATCAGCTTTTTTACTTCAGAAGCGTTAAGCGATTTCTCCACCTTTAAAAGTATGGTACGAATAAAATAATTTCGAATGCGATTAATTGATGGTTGATTCGGTCCTAGTACTCGCTTACCAAATTTCCTTTTAAGCAATAATGTTAAGTCGTTTGCAGCAGCATCAACCTGTGTATAATCCTGATGCTTCAATCTAATTTCAATCAAGCGGGAATAAGGCGGATAACCAAAATTATATCGCTCCGTTAATTCTCGTTTATAAAACGATTCAAAATCATGATTAATCACATCCTGCAATACTGCATGATCGGGACTATATGTTTGAATAATAACTTTACCCTTTTGATTTTTCCTTCCTGCGCGACCGCTTACCTGCGATAACAGTTGAAATCCTCTTTCATTAGAGCGAAAATCAGGATAATGTAACATCGAATCTGCATTTAAAATCCCAACAACGTGCACACGATCGAAGTCAAGACCTTTAGTAACCATTTGCGTACCCACTAAAATATCTATGTTACCAGCTTCAAAATCCGCTAAGATTGATTGATAACCATTTTTTGTTCGCGTAGTATCATGATCTAAACGCGCCACTTTTACATCCGGAAGAATTAATTTCAGATCTTCTTCGATACGCTCTGTTCCAAAGCCACGCATTTGCAAATCGTAACTATGACAACTACTGCATTCAACAGGCTTTATCATTGTTTGTCCGCAATAATGACATTTCAATTCATTACGATTTTTATGATAAGTAAACGAAACATCGCAGTTACTACATACAGGAACCCATGAACAAGCGCCACATTCTAAAAATGGTGCAAAGCCACGTCTGTTTTGAAATAATATTACCTGATAATTCTTAGCAAGTGTTTCCTCAATTTCTTCAATTAGCTTACTCGAAAAATTACCTTTCATCAATTTACTTTGTCGCGCGTGTTGCACATTCACCAATAAAACATCTGGCATTTCAATTCCTGCATAGCGCTTCTTTAAATTAACCAAAGCATATTTACCTGTCAATGCATTAAAATAAGTTTCCATACTTGGTGTAGCAGAGCCGAGTAACACATCAGCACCTTGATGCGCAGCCATTACCACACCTACATCGCGACCATTGTAACGTGGAGAAGGATCCGTTTGCTTATAACTCGGATCATGTTCCTCATCGACGATAACTAATCCAAGTTTTTCAAATGGCAGGAATACAGAAGACCGCGCACCAATCACTACTCTCGCTGAAGTATCATTCAGGTTATCATCCAGAATTTTATTCCACACTTCTACCCTTTCATGTTCATTAAAACGACTATGGTAAATTAGCACCTGTTGCCCAAAATGCTTTTGCAAGCGGTGAATAATTTGAGATGTTAAAGCAATTTCAGGAAGTAAGTACAAGACCTGCTTATTGCTTTTAAGCTGTTCCTCTATTAAGTGAATATAAATCTCCGTCTTGCCCGAAGAAGTAACACCATGCAATAAAGTCACTTTGTTATTCTCAAACGCCAGCTGAATATCTTTCAAAGCCACCTTTTGAATTTCATTTAGCTCTTTTGGCGGTACTACCTCACCGTTATAAGCAGGAATTCGATCTGCTATAATCGTTTCAACTGAAAGAATATTCTTTTTTACAAGTGTAGTAATTATTGCCGTTGTAGCGTTAGACTCTTTTAAAAGGATAGATTTCAAAACAACTTCTTCACCTTGCTCCCGTTTTAATTTCATCAAAGCAAGAATAACATCTAATTGCTTAGGAGCTTTCTTCTCAATAGTTGCTAGCAGCGAAGTAAACTCATCCGATGCAGTATCAATTGAAGCATGAAAATCGACAATATCAATCATCTTTGGCTTGTAACGCTCTTCAATTTCTTCTAAAACAAGAATGACTTTCTTCTTCACCATTGCTCTTATGATTGGCATTACTTGTCGTACAGAAAGAATTTTCCCAATTTCATTTAAAGTTAATTCCTTTTGAATTTGCAATGCCTCCCAAACTAAAAATTCCTTGTCTGTTAAAATTGAAGTGTCTCCATTAAATTCATCGTTGATGATAATCACCGATTCACTTTGCAATCGCAATGCAACAGGAAGAGCTGCCGCCATTATTTCACCAGGATAAGCTAAATAATAATTACTCATCCAATTCCATAAATTAAATTGCGAAGCAGTAACAACAGGAGTTTCATCAATAACATCCAATACATCTTTGGTAATATAACCTTCTGGTTGCTGCTCATGCAACCTAGTCACTATTGCTGCATATACGCGCTGTTTACCAAACTGCACTACTACTCTATGCCCTACAGCAATTAAATCCTGCAATGAAGTAGGCACCTGATAGGTAAAAGTATCGGGTAATGGTAATGGAAGAATTACATCTGCAAATAAGATTTTCTCACTCATGATTTATCAAGCCACCCTTTTCTCCAAAAAAATAAAAATTGTATCACTATTAAAACACCCATCCCTATCATCACAACTGGATAACCATAATGCCAATGTAGTTCTGGTAAATATTGAAAGTTCATTCCATAAACACCTACAATAAAAGTAAGGGGAATAAAAACAGTAGAAATAATTGCAAGCACCTTCATAATCTGATTCATGCGATTGCTAACATTGGATAAATAAATATCCATTAATGAAGCAGTAATCTCTTTGTAAGAATCAACTATATCTAAAACCTGAATAGCATGATCATATGTGTCTTTCAGATAAACTTTCGTTTGATCAGAATAAAAATCAGTATCTGTTCGTAGCAAATCATTCATTTTATCTCTTTCTGCAAATACCGCTCGCCTTATTGAAATCAATTCTCTTTTAAATTTCTGAATTTGCTGCAACAAACTTCTTGTTGGCTGTTCAAATAATTTATCCTCTAAAATATCTAGCGCTTCACTTACACCTTCTAATATAGGAAAATAATTATCGATAGCGGTATCCATTAATCCATATGCAAGATAGTCAACATTAGAAGAACGAATCAGCCCTTTGCCACTTCTTAACCGCGCACGAACAGATTCGAATTGGTCAATATAAGTTTCTTGCATAGAGATAATCAGACTAGGAAATAAGAAGATGGAAACCTGTTCATTTTTTAATGTATCGTCAGAACATCTATAAAACAATCTTGATACAACAAACAAATGGCTGCTATGCTCTTCCATCTTAGGTCGCTGATAAGAATTTACTACATCTTCCATTTCCATACGATGAATAGATAAGTGCTCACATAAATTCTCTAGCATTTGCTTATCACCAAAACCTTTAATTTCTAACCAATGCTTATATTGACTTTGGACTTTTATTTTATCAAGGACTTCAGTTAAAGAATCATAAGGCATTTCCAATATTGATTCTGAATTATAAGAAACCAGAATAAATTTTGGAGCAAGAGAATAAGTTGATGGCTGAATAATGCCAGGAGAAGATCCTGGGGGACTAACATTTTCCCGAGCAAGATTTTTTCTACCGTACAAGTGCGATGATTTCTTTTTCATTTCTATTCAAAAATAAAAATTAAGGAGAAATAAAAGCGCATTGTTTATAAATGACTTGTTAAACAGGAATAAAAAAATCAATTTTGCCATAAGATTTTAAAATATGGAAGAAAAGGATGGCAGTGCGTGGTATTCAACTTGGTTTGATTCGCCTTTTTACCATATTCTTTATCAGCACCGCAACCACTCAGAAGCGGAGAAAGCTGTCAGCACTTTATTGACTTTTGCTGGTGTAAAAAAAGGATCTGTTATAATGGATCTTTGCTGTGGAAAAGGAAGGCATGCTGTTTTTATTGAAAAAGCGGGCAATATTGTTACAGGTCTCGACTTATCCCCTGCAAGTATAAATTACTGCAAAACATTTGAAAAAGACAACCTGCATTTCGACGTGCATGATATGCGAAAGGTATATCAGGCTGATAAGTTCGATTATGTCTTTAATCTGTTTACCAGCTTTGGCTATTTTGATGATCAAGGGAATGAGCAAACATTGTTAGCAATAAAAGAAGGCTTGAAGACTGGCGGCAAAGTAATTATTGATTTTTTAAATGTTATTCCTGTTATAAAAGGCTTGCCAGCAGAAGAGGTAATCAGCTTAGACGGTATTGATTTTTACATTCTCAAATACTTAGAAAATAACAGGATTTATAAACACATAAAATTTACGCATGATGGACATGAATATTCCTTTTGTGAAGAGGTAAATGCACTGCAATTGAATGATTTTGAACGTTACTTTGAGCATACAGGCTTTAAATTATTATCGGTTTCAGGCGATTATGATGGATCGCCGTTTAACGAACATCAATCAAAAAGATTAATTTTACTCGCTGAAAAAAAATAAGATGTTAGCTCAAAACTCTCTGATTCTGTTTTTAAGTGTAATAGCTGGTGGTGGCTTGTTTTTTCTTTTGAAGAAAACGCCGGAGCATTTTTTAAAATTAACCTTATCATTTTCTGGAGCCTTTTTATTTTCAATTACCGTTTTACATCTGATGCCGGAAGTATATCAGCAAACGGATTACAAAATAGGTATCTGGATTATGATTGGCTTTTTCCTGCAAATTGTTTTAGAGTTTTTCTCTGAGGGAATTGAACATGGCCATGTACATATTCACGAGCATCAGCATAATTTCCCATTAGCAATGATGTTAAGCTTGTGCTTGCATAGCTTTCTAGAAGCGATGCCCTTATCAGCTAACAATAATGGAAATAATAATTTATTAATTGGAATTGCGATGCACCATATTCCTGTTGCATTTGCATTTGTAAGCATGCTGGTACAATCAGGAGTTAAACGTAATAATGCATTTTTATTTTTAGCTCTTTTCGGATTAATGGGTCCGCTAGGCGCATCTACATCTTTTATTCTAGGTGCAGGTATGGTTCCGTTTTTAACAGCTATAGCTCCTAAGATAATGGCGATTGTAATAGGAATATTCTTACATATATCCACTACGATTTTATTTGAATCGAGCGCTAACCACCGTTTCAACTTTATGAAAATAATTGTAATCGTAATTGGTGGTTTAGCAGGTATTTTACTTAGCTGATTTTTTTTATAACCAGCATATAACCTCTTAGCGAAGAAAGTGATTTTTCATTCTTATCTTTATCATAATTAACAGACAAGCCCTCAATTTCAAACTGATAATTAAACTTTGTGGTTGATGAATTAATTTGCATATAAGAATTTGCTGCATTATCATGTTGACCATATTCAGCTATTAAATTCTTAAAAGTATTTTCTAAAAATAAAGTGTCTGAACTTTGCTTATTTATATTTATAATAATTGCAAAAAGCTTTTTATTATATTCGATATTGTAAGGAAGAGAATCGATATACCCCTTATCATAATAAGAATTATTATCGGGATAAATACTAACAGGGAAATAATAATCAAATCCTGTCACCATCTTACCATCATGTCTTGTGCAAGAGTAATCATAATTCATATCTGTATCATCGTCCATTCCTGCTATAGCAATACCACTATCAAGTCCGATTAATGCTAAAACACGATCTGTTTTATTAAAGTACTCATCTCGTTTTTCTTTAGTAACATTTAACAAATCCTGTGTAAATAAATCCTGAATGCTCTCTACTCCATGCACATCAATCATATATTCTACGATAGAAGCCATTTCCTTTTGATCAACTTTCTTAATTTCCTTCTTGGCTCTAATAGCTTTGCCATTAATAAGCATATGGTTTTTTTCAAGAAGATTTTCCAATCGCAAATGCTGATTTAGCGAACTTACCTGATATGCATTCCATGGTCCGAAGCCTGATATCAACGCAGCAAAAAACAAACTGAGTGGAACGAACTTGATATTCTTCCGGCGACTAAGTAAAAAATAAAGTGCAACAATTAAAAGCCATAAAGAAAGTACAATTAGAAAATATCTGTTTTCTGTAATGCCATACTCACTTACTCTGCGACCAACTGCTAAAATCAATAAAACAATTAATGGAAACAAAGCAAAGAAAAATCTTTTTGTAAAAGTTCGTATCCATGTATGCGCTGCATCATCGCGCAATGGCCAAACAAGCAGTAGTGCAAATATTCCGAGTGTAGAAAACCCAATAATCAGATAAGATACAAATCCACGGGGCCAAACTAATGTAAACAGAATTTTTGCCTCATAGAAATAAAGAATTATTAAATAAATTACTACCAATGGTAATAAAACATATTGTGTAAAAACCCTAAGTCCTTTAGGATAATCGCGCACTTGCTCTAATCCAATTACGCGAGAAGGTATGCCTGATAAAAAAAACCAGGTGTTTAAAATTATTGCAACAGTTATAAAAAGATAGATGTAAATTTTTTCGCCAAAATCTACATTAAACAATGTTGTAATTGCAAGCAATGCAACAGACAGTCCAATATAAAAAACTGCAGAATAAATAGCAGAAGTTAAAAAACGTATGAACAATGATTTATTATACTGCCAAAAACCATTCACTTCGGTATTTACAAGAAAAGGAGCGAATGAAACACCCAAATGAGCGGCCAATGCAAGAATAAAAAAACGGGTGATTGATTTAACAGTAAAATAATCGGGTTGTGCAAAATAAAAATAAACCATTAACCCGGCTAATGCAATATTTAATAGCACAACAGATGAACTACGCATAGTATAGCGTTGTGTAAAAACAGACAAGCCAACGTAAGCTACCATTCCTAAAAGTAAAGTTTGAATTATATAATACAAATCAACATTCTCTTTCATCCCTGCTTTATCATCTATCAAATAAATCATAAATGCCGCTGCAAGTATTGAACAAATCATAGCCATCGGAAAACGACGAAATGCTTTAGCTGCCTGATGTACAATTAGCTCTATCGAGTATATTTTCATAATTTATTTTTACCAGTCCGTAATATAATCGTCTAAATCACGACGTTCTTTTTTTGTTGGACGACCTTCTCCACCTTTAAAATTAAAAGAAGCTTGCGCCAATTGATACAATCTGAATTTCTCTAGCTCAGCTTCATTGGTTATATCTTCCATAAAGTCCTTTACTAACGCAGCCCCTATCCGTCTTTCAACAACATTAATCACTTTCACTGATTGCAGCCATGGTCCTCGATGAAGCACAATGATATCTCCAACCTTAACGGTACGTGAAGCTTTAATTGTTTGATCAGCAATTCTAACTTTCCCCTTCTCACATGCCTCTGCGGATAAGCTTCTTGTTTTAAATAAGCGAACAGACCATAACCATTTATCAATACGGACTTTCTCCGTCATCTCCAATTAGTTTTTATGCTTTGCGTTATTAGAAAGATAAGCATAGATAGCATCCTTTTGCTCATTAGAAACTTTTGCCTTAGGTGCCATCACATTTAAATACTTTGTCCATTCAGTTTCTGTAAACTTTCCAGGATTAAATAATGCATGGCATTTATTGCAATTCGATTCGTATATAGATTTCCCCTCTGTAATTCTTGCCAGTATAATTGGATCTGTAACGGGTGCAGGAGCTGTGGTGGTTGTCTTAACTTTTGGGCTACAAGCCACTATCACTACAACTAAAATAATAGCAAATGAATATTTCAAATTTATTTTCATATCAATGATTTTTTGCTAATATAATCAGTTATCCTGAATATTATTAATGCTTTTATGTTTTGTTTTCGAATTCATATTAACCAAAAATAGAATCTATTTTTTCATTCTATTATGACACTTGTCATTCATGATTTATAAATCTTAACACTACCTTCGGTTAATAAACTAAACGTTATGAGCAACATGGTTCTATCTGTAGGAAGCAAATTTCCAAATTTTAATAAAAAAGCCGTTGTTTCAATAGAAAAAGGCAAAGAATTTTTCGATATCAATTCAGACCACTTATTTGATTCAGGCAAATGGACGGTTTTATTTTGGTGGCCATTGGACTTCTCAATTGTTTGTCCAACAGAAATTATTGAATTTGATAAGCACAACGACGACTTCAAACAACGCAATACCGTTTTGTTAGGAGCATCCACCGACTCAGAATATGTTCATCTTGCTTGGAGATTACATCATTCGGATTTGAAGAACTTATCATTTCCAATGATTGCAGATACATCAAAATCATTAGCAGACGATTTGGGTATTTTAGAAACTCAAGAAAGAATTGCATACCGTGCCACATACATCATCGACCCGCAAGGTACAATTCGATGGGTATCGGTTTATGATTTATCGGTTGGCCGAAATGTAAACGAAGTAATTCGTGTATTAGATGCTTTGCAAACAGACGAGCTGACACCTTGTGGATGGAAAAAGGGCGAAGCCACTTTATCTGTATAAAGCATAAACAGGTGTGGGTTTAAACCCACACCTGTTTTATCTAAATTCTGTTATCTACGAGCTTTAGCCTCGGGAAAGAAGGGAGAAGCTACTTTATCAGTGTAGTAAATATCAATAATTCCTTTCCCGAGCTTTAGCCTCGGGAAAGAAGGGAGAGGCGACTTTATCAGTGTAAATTAAAATTTCTATAATCAATCCTTTACACATCGCACAGACAAACCATCTTCAAGACCAAAACCCATAAAATTTGTTACCGTACTATCGTTATGGTAAAGAGTTATTCCAAAAATGTCTGGATAATAAAAGTCAGATGAACTCCACCAATAACCATTAGTTCCAAAAAAAACATACGTCCCTAATCCATATCGCATTCCTCCAGGAAGTCCTGTAAAACCACTAATATTAGTAGCACCCAAGTTTGGACTTTGCCAATGAGTCAACCCAATTTCTTTCATTCCTCCCCCTGCACTAAGACTTGGTATTCCAGATATTGAATCAACATCAACATCTAGTGTTTTAACTAGGTCAATCCACTCTGAATTTTCAGGTACATGCCAACCTATTGGACAAAGTCCCCGAGGATCAGCTACCGCATAAAAATTATATAATTTACCATATACTGATGTATTCGAAGAATTACCATTAACATCCGTACAGGCACCTGCATTATTATTTTGCCACAAAACAGAATCTGCAAGATAAGGTATTATAGCTCCGTTTCTATAGTGAGTTGTTTTTAAATTCTCTTGCATCCATTCTTGATTGCCTATAATTACAGTTTGATATATATTGCCATCAATATCTGTCACTGTTCCTCCGCTTGGATTACAGACAATTATGTTACCTATATTTTGATTCCCCCCTGTGAGTGTTACATTTTGCACTTGCCCACTTACCCACGGATTTGTACCGTAGCATGCTACATTTAAACTAGAGCCACAAGCAGTGTAATTAAAATAACCATTATTGGTATACACAATTTTATTATCAATAATTAAATAACTGTTATTAAGAGGTTGATTGTTACAGCCTACTACCGTTCCTGATAATAATGTTTGATTAGGTAAACTCACGGAAATATCTGATATACTCGTATTCGAACTCAAAGCTGGTAATGTAGCTGTATAAACTATTCCGCTTCCACCTCCGTTGCAACTTAGGCTTACTGATATCGTCAAATTTTCTCCATTTGGTACAAGTCCATTATACATTCCTTGACTATTGGTTTGATCGCTTGCTGAACCAAAAGCAACACTTGTTATTGTTACAGTAGCATTTTGCAGTGGTTGTTGAGTTTGATTATTTAATATTTTTCCGTTGATGTAAACAAAACTGTTAGGCTTATCACAATTCCAGAATGAAAAATGGCTTACCTGCCCTACATATTCGTTGTTTACTAAGTTAGCTACACCTTCCTTTTTCCAATATCCTTTTGTTTCATCCAGCGACCATAAATCGATACTTGCAGGTGCGCTCGCTTGTAAACTCGTAGGGACTTTAAACTTTAAGGTAGCTGTTTTACCACTGGCAATCTGCAATAAATGACCATTATTGTCTGTTAATTCTACTCCTAACATTCCGTAAGATGTCAAACTAGAAACTGTATTGTTTTCAACACCTACTAAACTGCCTGGCATCGCATCGTTGAAGTTGGCACTCGTTGGATCAAAATGTTTAATGGCTACGTTAACATTTCCTGTATAAGCGGAATTGTTCAATGTAACTCCATTAGCCGGAAGCGTAACACTTCCATTTTGTATGCTAACTGTCCCGCCAGTTGAACTATTAATTGTTCCATCAATTGACTTGGCCAACAATTGAATTTGTAATTCATTGCCTCCTGTTTTAGGTACAAAACTGCGAACGCATTTAAAGTAACCTGCTTTTTCTACAATCACACAACCTAATTTTTGATTTGCAGAAATATTATTCAGAATAAAAACTCCATTAACATCCGTAGTAACATTCACATTACCACTCTTCACTACTGCACCTGAAATGGCTGTTCCATTTACATCACACACTTTTCCTTTTACGGTTACTGATACTGTACTACCAAACAAATTACTGGATGTATTAGTGTTATTTGGATCTGTTTCTTCGTCTTTATTACAGGCATTGATTGTAAGAAGCAGAAGCGATACTACAAGTAATCGCAGAGTGAAATTTTTCATAATGCTAATCATTATTAGGAATTGTTTATGCTATTTAAAATGATATATTAAAGATAGAAATAAATATTAAACAAGCAACTAACTCTTCAATAATTGCTGTTCCGATAAAGAATTTATAAATCCTACTATTTTATGAATTCATTACTGATAAAATAGATTTTAGATAATAAATCCTAATTACACTTTCCGCCTATCAAATTATAAATCCACCTAGTTTTTAAGAGATAAAATCCCTATCTTTGCAGCCCAAATAAACGGTCATGCTACAAGTTACAAACCTATCGCTTCGCTACGGAAAAAGAGTCCTTTTTGAAGAGGTAAATCTTAAATTCACCCCCGGAAACTGCTACGGAATTATCGGTGCCAATGGTGCTGGCAAATCGACATTTCTGAAAATCCTTTCAGGCGAAATAGATGCTACCACAGGACAAATCTCGATGGGCCCCAATGAGCGTATGAGCGTTTTAAAGCAGAATCACTTTGAGTTTGACCAATTGCCTGTA
>CANFIN010000042.1 GCA_947447155.1 Bacteroidota bacterium
GATTTGAAATCGGACGCTACTACCGTTGGTGAAAAATTATTTTCTTTCATAGGAGTTAATACTGCTACTGCTATCAACTATACAAAAAAACAGAATGAAGCAAAGATGCCTAAATCGGCAGGCCTTATTAAGTTACTAACTCAAACGGGATTAAAGCGAAAAATATTCAGAGCATTACCAGATAGTATCCAAACGAAAGTTAAACCTTACTTCTTCAAAGAAGGGAAAATTCCTAAAATGAGTGAAGAAGATAAACAATGGTTGATATCCATCTTTAAAGAGGATATTGAAAAAACACAAACATTAATTAATCGTGATTTAAGGACCTGGCTGAAATAAAGATGGAACAAAAAAATAATTTGCCTAACTTAATAATTGGTGGTGTACATAAAGCGGGTACAACCTCACTACACACGTATTTATCTATGCATCCACAAGTATGTGGCTCGCTTATCAAAGAACTTGCTTTTTTACTTCCTGCACGTTATAACGAGGAGGTGCCAAGCAATGATATTTATGAAACACACTTTAAACATTTCAATGGCGAAAAATATGTTTTAGAAACTACACCGTCGTATTTATACGGCGGACTGCCATTAATTAATATCATCAAAGAACGATTAGGTGATGATGTAAAAATTATTTTCATTCTTCGTGAACCAACTGATCGCTTCATTTCTTTTTATCGTCATTGTGTAACTAAATTAGAAATACCTGCCGAGACAACATTGGAACAATTTATCAGTATGTCTCATCCATTAAACAGTGGTATTCGTCAGTCGGATGAAACTGATCATATAACGCAAGGATTAATAGAAGGTGATTACGCTTCATTTCTTCCTTTGTGGATGGAGCATTTTAAAGATCGACTATTGATACTTTTCTTCGATGAACTTTCGAATGATACTCCCGGTGTGATGAGGAAATTATGCAATTGGCTTAACATTGATTTTGCATATTATAAAAAAGAAGATTTTACCGTTGAAAACAGAACTGTAGATTATAAAATTGCATTTATTCACAAATTTGCTTTATGGGTAAATCATCATTCGGAAACGTTTTGGAGAAAGCATTATAAATTAAAACGATTTATCCGTAGTTTGTATTACGGAATGAATGAAAAGAAAAATGATGGTGGTAGTAAAAGAGATGAAGCAACACATACACGATTAGAAAAAATGTATGATGCATCCAATGCTCAATTAGCGCAGCTTCTTAAAAATTTTCCAAACATCAAATTACCTTATTGGTTGCAGCGATGAATACTAAACCTGATTTCTTTATTGTAGGTGCAGCAAAGGCTGGGACAACTGCTTTACAACAGATGCTCGCCACGCATCCAGCAATTTATATGTCGCCGATAAAAGAACCCAATTACTTTTATAATGAAGTAGCGATATCAGACTTAAGATCCGGTTTGCAAAACAAATTAAAAAATGAAAATGCAGAGCAATGGATTAAAGACGGTATGAAGGGAGAGCTTTGGAATGCATTTCTAAGAGATGAAAAATTGTATAAAAAGTTATTTGGAAATGCACTAGTGAATCAATTCTGTGGTGAAGCGAGTGTAAGTTATCTTTATTCGACGCAGGCAGCAAAGAATATTTTTGAATATAATCCGAATGCAAAAATAATTATTCTATTGCGCAACCCTACTGAAAGAGCATGGAGTCATTTTCAGATGGAAACTAAAATGAAGATTACTACTAGTAACTTTTATAATGAATTTAATAAAAATAAAAGTTTAGCTCATCCTGTATGGGGACGAGATCCAATATTTTTAGGCGGTGGTAAATACTACGAGCAAGTAAAGCGGTTCTTGGAGATTTTTCCAAAAGAACAGATATTGATTTGTCTTTACGAAGATTATAAAAATGACGCTGCAAAAACAATAAATACTATTTTGAAATTCATCGGTGTGAATGTAGATACTGAATCATTTGATGTAAAAAATAAAATAGCCAATGAAGCAAGGAAAAGTATTGTAGATGATATTTTACCATCTGGAAGTTTAAAATCTTCATTACGTAAAATAGCTCAAAGTATAGGATTACATTCATTGCTAAAAAATGTATTTTCTAATAAAAATCAAGGAAGAATTCCGAATGAATTAAGGGTTTTATTAAACGAATATTATTTAGACGATATAACAAATCTTGAAAAGTTATTACAAATTAATTTAAGCAACTGGAAACAACAGTGAAAATAAATCTGAGCATAAACAATATAGTTAAAGGTAGTTTTTATCAACTACTATGGTTTTTATTTTTTGCAAGTGCGTTTTCAATCTTTGGTAGACTACCTAATCGAATCTTTGTTGATGTATCGTCATTAGGATTTTTATTTATCTTATTAGTTCATTACGGATTTGAGTGGTATAAATCAGTTCGTATAAAAAAAGTGAGAAATATCACCTTGATTATGTTACCATTTTTAATAATGCCTATAATCAGTGCTATTCAAGCAAGTAGAGTATTCGGACAGCCTATAGTATTCGGATTAATTGCACAACGACAGCTTACGATGGTATTATGTGCTCATTTTGTTGCAATCGCTTTAAGTGATATGTGGTTAACGAAAGAAAAATTTGAAAAGTACTTTATTGGATCGCTTCATATTATGCTTTTTGTTTTCTTGGTGTTTTACATGTTTGTAAATCCTGCACGTTTCATCGATACTGATTTCGTAACATTGAGTCCGAACAAAGGATACCGTTATGAATTTCCTGACTCCTGTATTTACGGGTTATTCTTATATAGTTTATTCAAAATTTGGATTACAAAAGAAAAAGGATGGCTTTTATCTGCACTACTAAGTGCCTTTTATATTCTTGTCTATTTAATGGACAGAACACAATTGATTGCAATTGCAGGAACAATAGGTGTATATGTCCTCTTAAATTTTTCATTCCCACGCATTATCCGTACTGCTATTCTCGCAGGAGTAGGTGGAGTAATTGCATTTGGTGCTTTAGGTTTACTAGCTCCCGACTTCTTAGATAAAAATATTAACCTTTATGTTACGGCTGTTGAAACACTAACAGGTGAAAAAGTTGCCGAATCATCTACTAATGTACGATTCATGGAATCGAAAATTGCGTTAGATGGATTTATAAAACATCCAATCATGGGTGTTGGATTTTTAAGCACTAAATGGAATGATGGTTTTAGAAGTTTAAATAAACACTTTTATCCAGTTGATGTTGGGATACTTGGAAATTTATTCGTTTATGGTATTATTGGAACACTGGTATTTTATATTCCATTTTTTATCACTTGGAAGTATAGTCGTAAAATAAAAAGTAAAAATGATGCATTAATTGTTTCATCAATCTATGTGTTACTTTTTCAATTCGCAGACTACTTCACTGCAGCCTCTAATCAAAAGTTTTTTGGTGTAGTGGCAGTGTATTTTGGTATAGTATATTATTATCGTTATAGAAAAGATAATTTAGAGGAGGCATTATGATTTTCATTGTAGGAAATAGTAGATCGGGAACAACCATGCTTGGCAGAATGTTAGGCAATAATTCGAAAGTAAATTTATTTCCAGAATTACATTTATTCGGACCTTGCATTGCGCACGGTAAAGAGCTTGAAAAAATTAGCAAAGATGATTGCATAAAAATATTTACATGGCTCCATGATGTCTATGCAAACGGATTTCATGCTAAAAGAAATCCTGAAGCATACACGAAAGAAGCTGTTGATATGGCAAGTGTTTTCTATCGCAACGATATAGATGCCTGGGATGCCTATAATTACTTTGTAAAAGAAAAAACAAAAGAAAATAATAAAAGTATTCCTTGCGAAGATATGCCTGGGAATATTTTTAAGCTATCACAACTATTTAAAAAATTTCCAACTTGTAAAGTAATCCATATAGTAAGAGATCCGCGTGATGTTGTATTATCTCAGAAGAACAGACATCAGCGCCGTAAAATGGGAGGCCATTATGTAACGCGGAAAGAATCGCTTCGCTTTTGGGCAAATTATCATCCTTATTTTATTTCACGCCTGTGGAAGAATGCAGTTTCATCTGCAATGATATTTGAAAATCATCCAAACATTATTACAATTAAATTTGAAGAACTATTATTAAATACGGAAGCAACTTTAAAATTAATTTGTAATCATTGTGGAATTACTTATGAAGATACAATGCAATTAGTACCACAGGTAGGAAGTTCATCTCAAAAAGATAGTCCGAATAAATTTGGCGTTGATGAGGAACGCGTTGGTGCGTGGCAACGAGGCGGATTAAATGCAGGTGAAATTGATTTATGCGAAAGAATTGCAAAAAAAGAAATGCAGCACTATAATTACTCGTTTAGTAATCCGAAAACAAACTTTATAACTAAACTCTGGTATATGTCGTTGTTACCATTTAAAGGATGCATGGCACTTTTACTAAACTGGGGACGAACCAAAGGAATAATTAGCTTTATAAAAAATAGAATTCTCAGATAAATGCGAAAAAAAATCCTTGTACTATTGAGTATACTTACAATATCCGTTGTAATTGTATTTGGCTCTCGAATTATTAATAAGTCTTCTCTTTCTTTAACATCGTATTCTTCCGCTAAAACTAAATCACTTCCTAAAGTATGGCCATGGAAAGGAATCTCTATGCAGTCTGGCAAATCAGACTACAAAGACATTCAATATTTAAGTAGCTGCGGAATTAATTTCGTTCGACTACAATTGAAACCTTGTAAGAGAACCGAGAATGGCAAGATTAAACCTACAGATGCATTTTACAATGAACTAGCTTGGACAGATAAAGTATTAGATGAATGCAAAAAGTACCATATCACTGCAATGATTGCATATAATTTCTTTGTGTTGGATCCTAATGATAAAGTTGATGATAAATCAGATGAATTCTGGCAAGGCAATACCTTCCTTGATAGTGCTTATTCTCAGATTAACATAATTTGTAAGCGTTATAAAAATAGAGGAGATGAATTATGTGCTTACGAATTCATGAGTGAACCCGCTATTGGAGGCGATGAATTTTCAAGAGCTGTTAGTCCACCGCGCCTTGAAGAATTTTTTAAAAACACTCTGAAAATAATTCGTAAATACGATACCGTTAGATATTTCTTATTGACGCCTGGTCCTTATGGTAAACCTTTAAACTATGTAGGATTTAAAGGATATAATATTACTGATGAAAAATTAATTTACGGAGCTCATCAGTATTTACCTCAGCAATACACTCATCAAGGTATAAAAAATCGTCCGAGAGGAATCAATTATCCAGGACAAGTCGGCGGTAAATACTGGGATAAGAATGCACTTATTAAATCATTCAATTCGCTTAAAGCATTTGAAACTAAAACTGGATATCCTATCTTCATCGGAGAATTTCAATCGGTGCGATGGGCTCCTAATGGAAATCAATGGGTGAAAGACATCATTGATATTATGAATCAGAATAAGTGGGGATGGTCCTATTTTGCTTATCAGCCGGATAATGACTTTTGGAATCCATTTATGGAGGTTAAGAATCCCAAAGATGATATGCAAGATTGGGTTTTAGAAAACAAAGGCAAGGAATCAGACATCTGGAAATTCTTAATAAATACAGAGTTTAAGACAAAATAATTGAATGAAAATAGCCATCATTGATAAAGTAGGTAGTAAAGCAGGAATTGATCATTATGATATTTCATTGCTTCGTGGATTAATTGCTGCTGGCGACGAATGCTATTTATATTCCAATTTTTATTGTGATGAACCTAATGTAAAATATAAAAAGTACTTTAATAATGTTGGTGTAGGAAAATTAAAATCGATCGTTAGTACATTCATAGGTTTTTTTGCAAGTATGATTCACGCAAGAGTTTCGGGGGTGAAATGGCTAATCTTTCATATCTTTAGTCCGAATAGTTTTGATTTAATTACGTTGCTAGCAGCTCGTATTTTAGGATTTAACATTGTAACTATTGTACATGATATTGAAAGTTTAGAGTTTACTACTTCGCCATTAATTAAAAAATGGGTAGTAGATAAATTACCCAACCAGCGTGTGGTACATAACAACTTTTGCAAGCAGGAAATTGCTAAAATAATTTCTGAAAAATCACTTAATCGGACTGCTATTATTCCACATGTTAATTTTATTCAGCTATTTGACGAATATCACAATGACGAAAAGCAAGTAGTAAATTTAAAAAACAATACTGAAATTATAAATCAGCTTTCTCCTCAAATTAGTGCAGCAATTAAAAATGGCGAAGAACTATTATTGTTTTTCGGCCAAATAAAAAAAGCAAAAGGAGTTGATATATTGCTAAAGGCTGCTGCTGAAACTAAAAGTAATTACAAACTAATAATTGCTGGCAAATTACGATTTGAAGAATGGGACAAATATGAAACGATTATTAAAGAACATGGTTTAGAAGAAAAAGTTATTCCCGTTATCCGACATATAAGCGATGAAGAAAGAGATGTATTGTTCGCTATTTCTAAAGCCGTTATTCTGCCTTATCGTTTTATATACCAAAGCGGCGTACTATTGATGGCAATGAGTTTTCCAAAAATAGTTCTATCATCAGATCTTTCGCCAAATTCTGATATTGTTGAAGATGGTAAAAACGGTTTTCTATTTAGATGTAAAGATATTACGGATCTCGCAAATAAAATCGATAATCTTTTTTCAGCAAATTATGATAAAGAAAAAATGTTAGAAGCTGCTATGAAAGATATTAATGAAAAAAATAATCCTGTTTTGATTGGAAGAAAATTTCACGATGCTATGATTAATTGAAAATATAAATCTAAACAATTAATCAGAAATTTATCGAAATTATAATACAAGAATTAACAACATTAATTACTCAATCAATAACACAAACGGTATGAATTTAATCAACGAAACAAAATTATGTGTGGTGATTCCTTGTTACAATGTATCGAAACATATTGAAAATGTTATCAATGGTATACCTAAAGATATTAGTTATATCATTGCTGTAAATGATTGCTCTACAGATTCTACTCAATCAATTCTTGAACAAATAGCTATTAATAATTTAAAAGTTCACATTGTATCACACACTACAAATCAAGGAGTAGGTGGTGCAATGATTTCAGGTTATAAAAAATCATTGGAGCTTGGAGCAGATATAACAATTAAAATGGATGGAGATGGGCAAATGGATCCTGTCAACATTTCTAAATTAATACACCCTCTGCTGACAGGTAAAGCAGATTTTTCTAAGGGAAATCGTTTTCGTGATTTGAAAGCTCTTCAGTCAATGCCCGCAGTAAGAAGGATTGGAAATTTAGGTTTGAGTTTTTTAATTAAAGCAGCATCTGGTTACTGGAATATTTTTGATCCTACAAATGGATTTACAGCAATAAAAAACGAAGTTCTAGCTGAAATTAATTTTGATAAATTACATAAGCGTTATTATTTTGAAACATCGATGATTGCTGAATTATACTTTTGCAATGCTGTTATATTTGATGTCCCAATGAAAGCACTTTATGCTGATGAGGTATCAGGTTTATCAAGTACTAAAATGCTATTTGAATTTCCACCTAAGCTTCTAATTACTTTTTTACGAAGAATTTTATTGAAATATTTTTTGTTTGATTTTAATATCGGGTCACTTTATTTACTCGCCGGGATCCCTATATTTTTATATGGAATTATTTTCGGTTTATTAAAATTTGAGGAATATGATAAATTAGGTGTTGGAGCGCCTACTGGGACAGTAATACTCCCAACCCTACTTATTATACTTGGATTTCAGTTACTGCTTGCAGGGCTAGCGTTTGATGTAAATAATTATCCAAAGAAACAATCCTCAACCTAAATACGTAGTAGACTCTTCACTATTATAAGAACCATTATTTACAATTTAACAATTATCCGCTTCGATTATAAATCTAATTTTAATTGAACAAATTCTATCCATTAAAAATGAATAAATCAAAAAAATCAGACGGGCCCAATAATAAAAACAAGGGTAAATCCAATCAACCAACTGAGAACAATTCCGTTTTTAATTGGATAGGCGTAATTGCAATTGTCATTCTTGGCATGTTGATTTATGCTAATTCATTTAATTGCGCTTTTCAATTTGACGACAAACATAATATTTTAGATAACGATGCAATAAGAAGTCTATCTAACTTTAAGCAAATGTGGGATATCAACCATTCCCGTTTTCTAGCTTTTTATTCGCTTGCTATTAATTATCATTTTGGTCAAATAAATGTTTGGGGGTATCATTTTGTAAACGTATTAATTCATCTTATAAATGCTTCCCTTGTTTTTTGGATTACTCGATTACTATTTAAGTCGTCTGTTTTAAAAAACCATTCACTCGCCCAACATCAATCATCAATTGCGTTGGTGACTGCATTACTATTTGTATCGCATCCATTAGCCACAGGAGCTGTAACGTATATCGTTCAACGGATGGCTTCGATGGTTGCAATGTTTTATTTTTTATCAATCGCCCTTTATATGAAAGGAAGATTAAATACAGAAAAGAAGAAAGCTTATACTTATTTTGCTGGAGCATCTATCTCAGCATTATGCGCTATTCTTACAAAGGAGAATGCGTATACACTTCCATTTGCAATATTTTTAATTGAATTGTTTTTCTTTTCATCTAAAAAAATAGCAATTGACTTTAAAGACAAAAAAATTATTTTTTCAATAATAGGTATTATCGGATTCATAGTATTTACAATTACTAGTTTTTCATTTAGTGTATTTAGTCCGCTGCCTCCGTCAACATTTAATACTACTACTATCACTTCATCTAATTACTTTTTCACACAATTAAGTGTAATTGTAAAATACATTCAATTACTTATTGTACCAATTAATCAGAATTTAGATTACGACTTCCCAATTTCAAATAGTATTATGGATGGCACTTCACTAGTTTGTGGAATTTTTCTTTTACTATTAGTAGGACTTGCAATTTACTTATATAACAAAAACAGAATTTTGTCTTTTGGTGTTTTCTGGTTTTTCTTAACCTTATCAATTGAATCGAGTATTATTCCTATTTCAGATGTAATTTTCGAACACAGAACATATTTACCTTCTTTTGGCTATTTTTTAATTATTACCTGTTTAATTTATCAATTGCTTTATCAGAAAAACAAAACATTAACAACCTTATTATTTGTATTCTTGATTGGAAGCAATACAATACTTGCGAGTCAACGAAATAAAGTTTGGAAAGATGATATATCGCTTTGGTCAGATGCTAATAGCAAATCGCCGAATAAAGCGCGACCACTTATTAATCTTGGTTATGCATATGGGAACTTACAGCAATGGGATAAAGCAATAAGTGCATTCAATAAAGTAAATGAAGTTGAACCCAACTATCATGCAGCAGCTTACTATAACTTAGGGATAGCCTATTGGGCAATTGGTAATAAAGAAAAATCGATGGAGAATTATTCTTTTGCTATTAAAGTTGATAGCAATTATACTGATGCTTATTATGGTCGAGGTGTTTGTTATTATTATTTAAATGAACAAGATAAAGCTCTTGCTGATTATTCAAAAGCAATATCCATATTGCCAAGGCCTGAATTATTTTATAATCGCGGAATGATTTACGCGAATAAAAAAATGTGGACGGAAGCCATTACTGATTATTCTAAGGCAATTTCTTCAAGCCCAGACAATGCTAATTTATATTATAACCGTGGTTTAGTTTATGGAAATAATAATCAATGGGAGAAAGCTGCGGATGACTTTACAAAGACGCTTGAATTAGAACCACAAAATAAGTCTGCTGCATCTAACCTTGCGTTTGCTAATTCAAAATTAAATCCTGCAGGTAATAAATAGAAACCTGAATATTATTATTCTTTCTTAAAAAATTATTCTACCGTTACACTTTTAGCAAGGTTACGAGGCTGATCAACATTACATCCGCGCATAACTGCAATATGATATGCTAATAATTGCAAAGGAATAACGCTCACTAAAGGAACAAGGATTTCGTCTGTCTCAGGAATTTCAATCACATAATCCGACATTTTCTTAACTTCCTCATCACCTTCGGTCACAATTGCTATAATTTTTCCTTTGCGGGCTTTTACCTCTTGAATATTGCTAACAACTTTCTCATACGATCCATGCTTGGTTGCAATAACTACCACTGGCATCTCTTCATCAATTAAGGCAATTGGTCCGTGCTTCATTTCAGCAGCAGGATATCCTTCAGCATGAATATAAGAAATCTCTTTTAGTTTTAATGCACCTTCTAATGCTACTGGGAATCCGTAACCACGACCTAAGTATAAAAAGTTGCGCGCATCTTTATATTGCTTAGCAATTTCCTGAGCTTGCTCATTACACTTCAAAGCTTTTTCTACTTTAGCAGGAATAGTTTCTAGTTCATTTAAAATCTGACGGAAACGCGATTCCGTTATAGTACCACGGCGATGTGCAATTTGCAATGCCATTAAAGTTAAAACCGTTACTTGCGCTGTAAATGCTTTTGTTGAAGCAACACCAATTTCAGGTCCTGCGTGCGTATAGGCACCAGCGTGAGTAGCACGTGGGATACTTGATCCAACTACATTACAAACGCCGAAAATAGTTGCACCTTTTGATTTTGCCAGCTCAACTGCAGCAAGTGTATCTGCAGTTTCACCACTTTGAGAAATCGCAATTAATACATCGTCTTCAAAAATCACAGGATTGCGGTAACGGAATTCAGATGCATATTCAACCTCCACTGGAATACGTGCTAAATCTTCAATTAAATATTCAGCAACTAAACCAGCATGCCATGAAGTACCACAAGCAACAATAATGATACGTTTTGCATTTACAAGCTTCTTCTCAAACTCACTGATGCCGCCAAGCTTAATTGCTCCGCTTTTCGCATCAAATCGTCCACGCATACTATCATTGATTGAACGAGGCTGCTCATAAATTTCCTTCATCATGAAGTGCTCGTAACCACCTTTCTCTAACGCCTCTAATTTTAATTCGAGCTCTTGAATATAAGGGGTTTTAATTTCGTTGCCGATTGTTTTAACTGTTAATACACCATTATCCATGATTGCTACTTCGCCATCATTCAGGTAAGCAACATTTTTTGTGTATTCAACAATTGGAGTAGCATCAGATGCAACAAAAAATTCATCTACACCAATACCAACAACAATTGGACTTCCCTTACGGGCAGCTATCATTTTATTTGGTTCATTACGAGAAAGAACAACGATGGCATAAGCACCTACTACTTCTCCTAATGCAAGACGAACGGCTTCTTCAATACTAACACTTTCACGAATTTGGATTTCTTCAATTAAGTGAATTAATACTTCCGTATCGGTATCACTGTGAAAAATATGACCTTCTTTAATCAACTCTGATTTAATAGAAGAATAATTTTCAATTATACCATTATGAATAATAGCAAGATTTTGTGTTTGCGAATAATGTGGATGTGCATTACGATCGTTAGGTTCACCGTGTGTAGCCCAACGGGTATGTCCCATTCCAACATTCCCTTCCACATTTTTATCTTTCGTAAATTCTGAAAGGTCGCTAACCTTTCCAGCTTTTTTAAAAACATGCAACCCGTTATTTAATAACGCTACACCTGCACTATCATAACCACGATATTCTAATCGCTGTAAACCTTTAATTAATATTGGATAAGCTTCACGCTTACCGATATAAGCAACAATTCCACACATAGTTTATGGATTTATCTTAGTATAAGTAACAATTAATTTCATTGACGAACCACCTTGCAGAATGGTTCTTTGTGCATTGGAAGTACTACCACCGGCAGCGATAAACAAACCGTAATCTGTTTTCCCACTCTCATTCATACCTTTCACGATATTCTGTACATAGCGGGCTATATTGAAATGATACTCTCCTGTTGCAATATTATAAGCACCTCCGTAATAAGAGGAAGATTCGAAGGCATCAAGGATGGATGTATTCTTTCCTACTGAATCGCTTCCAAAAATCAATAGGTTATCATGATTTTTAAATCCGAGTGTATTCGCAACAGAATTCATTTTAATAACCAGTTCTGCTTTATTAATCGCAACTTTTCCATCTTGATAAAGATTTTTCAAATAAGGAATATGAATACTGTCTTTTAATCCTCCCATCGATTGCACGACTAAGGTATTATCAGGAATAGTATCATTATTAAATGCTAACCGTTCATGTTTAAAATTACTGAAACGAACAGAGCTAATATCAATTTGAAACTGATAACTTTTATTTCCCGAAAAATAAATAGTCATTCTATGATACAGACTTGTTGATGGAAGCGTAAGAATACTTCCAACTCCGTCTGCGCTATCTACAATTACAATTCCTTTAAAGTAAGAAAGGAATGCGGTATTACTTGCAAAGTTTGAATTATTAGTTTGACATTCGCGCATTAGCTTACCCGCAAACGCAGTGTCGAGTGCGATACGCAACTGTTGAACGGTTTTAACTGAATCAACAATGCTGGAATCAACAAGATTTGGAACTAGATTAGCATGGCCTAGCAAATCTCCTTTTGCAAAATTCCTTTGAGAATAATAAGTGCTATCTGAATACAAATCTTCTTTTAATTCATAAACTGAAATATGATGCGTTGCACTTGAATCACCAACAATCGATTTATAATTAAAACTTAAAATGATTGAATCGGGAGTTGAAACATCAAAACTAGTAGCAGAAAGCGTATTGCCTAATCTCACTTGAGATACAAAGCCAGCAAATGTTTTTCCTACATATGGATCATCGATACTGCCACAATAAAGTGTTGGAGCTTCTAACAAATTTTTCAAAGCGCCCCAAACAACGAGTGAATCTTCTTCAACTGTAAAAGAATTAATTGAAAAAGTGTCGGTAATAGATAATCCAGGTTGTACTGATGCTGGTTGCAAATCGAGTCCAATCACCTCAGGATCACTACACGAATGCAATACAAATGAAAAAACTAATAATACCGGAATAAGCCAGCGAGCAGACAACTTTAACATGCCACGAAAGTAATTGAATTTTCCTATAATTCGCAGGAATTTTTTACTCAGCCAAAACAGAATCTTCGATTACTGCTTCATCATAAAAATTATCATAAGCTTCTACATATTCTTCAGGGTTTTTATACCCTAACGTTGGCTTAGATAGTTTTTTGAAAGCCGCTTCTACTTCAGGATGAATATTAGGAGAAGATTGAATTACTGCATCTGACCAGTTCATTGCTAATTTAGTCAAAGAAACATAGTTCGGATCTTTAATATCCTTCACATCAGCTTCAGTCAAACCATCCATTAACGCTTTTTTTGCAAAATTTGGATTAAATGGTTCTGTAAATGAATCGTCATGGATAGAATAAACAACTCTGCTAGCACTAAACATCGGATCGTCCTTGTAACTCGTTTTTATAAACAAAGGAACTAACGCCGTCATCCAACCGTGACAATGAATAATATCAGGGGACCATCCTAATTTTTTAACAGTTTCTAATACGCCTCGAGCAAAAAAGATAGAACGATCATCATTATCATTGAAGAAAGATCCATCAGCATCACGAATTGTTTGCTTCCTTTGAAAGTATTCTTCATTATCAATAAAATAGACCTGCATACGAGCAGCCTGTATTGATGCAACTTTAATGATTAACGGATGATCAGCATCGTCTATAATTAGATTCATACCGGAAAGACGAATTACTTCATGTAACTGATTGCGTCTTTCATTAATATTTCCAAAACGCGGCATAAAGGTGCGAATCTCTTTGCCTCTATCCTGAATCCCTTGTGGTAGAAACCTCGCCATTTTACTTTGCTCAGTCATTTCCAAATAAGGGTATATTTCACTCGAAATAAAAAGGACACGCGCTTTTCTCATAGCTTTATAAACTTTTTAAAATTATTACACAAAGGTAAGGAATTTAGTCGGATTTTACAATAAACCAAATCGTCAATTCAATATCTTTTTCAGAGGAGAAAATAATAACGGCAAAAGACGAAAAAAAGTACTTTATTATTTGCTTTCTAATGAAATTTTCCTTAATAAAAATAGCAATCCCCATGTTAAAAACACGCTTACGCCTAATACCATCTCTTGTCCTTGAACAATTCCTAAATGATCTGGATTAAATGAAAGCATATTATTTTTCTTTCCTAACTCCATTAAAAATGCGAGTAAGTTATTGGTGAAATGTGCTACAATCGATAAATAAATACTTCCACTCCACAAATACATATATCCAAGTATGGCACCTAGCGCAAAGCGAGGAAGAAAACCTGCAATGTCCATATGCATAGCACTGAACAACGTTGCAGTAAGTATAATTCCGAAATGTTTGTTTTTAGCTAAATCGATAAACAACTTCTGAATTACCCCTCTGAAAATTAACTCTTCAGAAATAGCAGGAATAATTGAAATCACAATACAACTGAATAATAAACTCATCATAGAGTCGCCCTTCATTAAGGCCTCTCCAATTTTTTGCGCTGAATTACCAGGAGAATTTAATAATGCTTTAAGCCAATCAGGCAAATTAATTCCAGCGTTGATCAACGACATCCAATTAACAAAGGGCTGAATCATCAGAATTAAAATACTAACCAGAATAATTTGTTGCACATCGATACTCTTATTTGCACCGAGGTATTCTTTTATATTATCAGAAAAAAGATAGGCTGCAATTATAGGAGGAATAAAAAAGGTTCCTATAGCAGAAAATACCTGTGTGATTTTTAATGCCATTACAACACTAGGATTATTTAAATCGGATAACGCCGAAGCACTACCGAAAATATCAATACCCGTGATTAACTGAGCAATGAGTGCACCAAGTGTAGATGATAAAACGGCAAGGATAATAGCTATTCCGACAAGAACTAGAAATTTTCTGTAAGGTTCACGATCGGCAAGGATGGCTTTGAATTGCATTCTTTGTAATTTTGCACAAAGGTAATCAGTGCCACTTAATTTTTGAGGCATGAGATAAAAATACAAATGGTCAAGATTGCGAATATTGAATTGGGCGAATTCCCCTTGTTATTAGCTCCGATGGAGGATGTGAGCGATCCACCCTTCCGTTTAGTTTGTAAACAAAATGGGGCCGACCTGATGTACACTGAGTTTATATCGAGCGAAGGGCTTATTAGAGATGCTACAAAGAGTGTCATGAAGCTGGACATTTTTGAGTATGAACGCCCAATCGGAATACAGCTCTTTGGTTCTGATATTCAATCCATGATAGAAGCTGCGATTATCGCTGACGAGGCTAATCCTGATTTAATCGATATTAACTATGGTTGTCCTGTGAAGGCGGTAGCCTGTAAAGGTGCGGGTGCAGCGCTATTGCAAGATATTCCGAAGATGGTTGAAATGACAGCCGCTATTGTGAAAGCTGTTAAAAGACCTGTAACCGTTAAAACTCGTTTAGGCTGGGATGATAAAACTAAAAACATTGTTGATGTGGCAGAGCGACTGCAAGATATAGGTATTTCAGCTCTTAGTATTCATGGAAGAACCCGTTCACAGATGTACAAAGGTCCGGCAGATTGGACATTAATAGGCGCAGTAAAGAATAACCAGCGAATGCAAATCCCGATTTTTGGGAATGGAGATATTGATTCTCCCGAAACGGCTGTTCGCATGAAGAACACATATGGCGTTGATGGGGTGATGATAGGAAGAGCCACGATTGGTTATCCTTGGATATTTAATGAGATAAAGCACTTTTTAAAAACAGGAGAAAAACTTGCCCTTCCTACTATATCACAAAGGGTAGATGTTTGCAGACAGCACCTTGATTTTTCAATTAAATGGAAAGGTGATTTTACGGGAATTGTAGAGATGAGAAGGCATTATTCTAACTACTTTAAAGGCCTTGATCATTTTAAAGAGTTCCGAATGAAATTGGTTACCACTAATAGCTATGAAGAAATTCTTCAGACGCTGGAAGAGGTGCGAGAGCGATATGTGGCAATTGGCTGATTTGCTAATGGGCTGATGTGGTAATTTGAAAATGAAATGATAAAGCGAATAGCGAAGCTACTCTGCTTCATCGTGTGCTTCCCGAAGAATTCAGATTGGGATGTGAAGTTGAACGACTGATGAAATAAATTATCCGACATCAAATGGATATAAGTGGATATAAACGTTTAATACTTTGAGGGAATATATAATACCGATAAATTTGTCGTGGGGAGGAGGTGTGGTGGCCCTCTATAACAAGCCGCTTAAAATCTAAGAAATCAATACTTCAACACCCTTATTTTCAAGGATCTATTCCTTTTCTTAATCAGGGGTTATTAACTAATTCTCCTTCTCCTTTTCAACATCTGTTTTGTAGTAATCAGCTACTTAACCCTCCTTTTTAACACACAAATGTTGATAAATACAATTTTATTAATATTTTTGCAACGAAATCTCAAACAAACTAAAACCCATCCAAAATGTTTGAACAATTAAAAAACAAAGGTGTAATTACCCGTCC
>CANFIN010000043.1 GCA_947447155.1 Bacteroidota bacterium
CTTTTGAAAATGGGATAGCTGCAATTAGCAGATTTAGTTCTGGGGTTGATACTGGCAGTGTAATTACCGGTCAAGATTACTTAACAAATTACATTAAATATCATCTAAACGACGACTCGAAAAAAGGAATGAATTTATTTTTAGATCTTATAAAATCACTTTGAATCTAATTTCATTATTGCATACATTTTATTTGTAGCATCGGCCAATTTAGAAACTAGCGATTGTTGCTCAGATGTAAGCGAAGATTTTTCAAGTGAAAGCACATTACTTCTTAATGAATTATATTCTTGATGAGATTTTACTGGTGTAGCTTTATCTAGAAAACCAGCATATAATTCATTTATAAAAATAGCACGCTGCGCTGGATCAATTTCATTAAGCAGTTCTTTTATTAAGCGTATATGTGCTTGTAATTGCTGATAAACGGAAAACGAAGAAGAGTTTGTCATAGTACTATTTTTTCCATTACTACGACCTATTCATTATAAAGTTTCACGCTTGATCATAATCATCAATCATTAGTTTTTCTTCTATTCGCTTTCTTTGCTTAGGCCAGGTAAAATAAAATGTTGCTCCCGAATTTTTTTCAGAGGTAAGCCATATTTGACCACCTGCATCATCAATGATATTCTTCACGATTGCTAATCCAATACCACGAGCTTCAACCTGATCACGAGCATTTAGTGTTTGGAAAATTACAAATATTTTATCGTGATATCGCTCTTCGATTCCTGGACCATTATCTTTCACATAAAACTCAAACGAGTCGCCAATATCCTTACATCCTACCCAAATGTGTTTATCCTCTTTATCATTATACTTAAAAGCGTTATTAAACAAATTCAAGAAAACCTGTTCAAGTTTAATTTTTTCTGTCTTGACAATGGGAAATTCATCTTTCATATGCAAAAGCACATTTTCAGATATCCCTAATAAATCAAAACTTTCTTGTATCAAAATATTACTATCAACAATAGAAAGTGCTCCGTCCTTTTTTGTCAATTTTGTATACTCGAGAATTCCATCGATAAGTCCCTCCATGCGATTAACTCGCGATTTGATTACTTCAAAATGTGGCTTAATTGTTTCGGGGAGATTTTCGCCCAAGTCCTCTTCTATCCAACCTGTTAAATTTCCGATTGCTCTTAATGGAGCCTTTAAATCATGCGAAACTATGTAGGCAAATTTGTCTAATTCTTTAATGGACTTTTCCAGACTTATATTATACTGGACCATTTTCTCTTCCGCGATTTTTCTCGGGGTAATATCACTTTCGATAAAAATAAACTGCTTATTATTTTTAATATCTGCATCAATTGGAGTCATTGTTATCTGAGACCAAAACGACCTTTCATTTTTTTTATAACGTAATATCTCACCCGAAAAAGATTGAGAATTATTAATTGAATTTCTTATATCTTCTATTGTATTCTGATCGGTGTTTTTACCTGACAAAAAGCTTAACACATTTTGACCAATAACATCATCAAAACTAAAAATTGAAAGCCTAACAAAACCGTCATTTACCCAGGTTATAACCCCTGTTTCATCAGTAATAAGAATACTATTATCAGCTTTACTTGCTACAATTGATAACTTATTTAGTTCAATATTTTTTATTTTCAACTCATCTGTTTGTTGCGTAATTCTTTCGATGACTGCATTCTTACCTGATTCTAGGTAACTCATCTGAACGCCTAAAATCAAGAATGCAAAAATACTTGTAACAAAAAAGTCTACATTTAAATTATGAGAAGTGCTGCCAATCATATCATACGATGTTGTGCTAGTATACTCCGACATCCAATAAAAATAAGCCGCATTAACTACAACGATAGCAAAAAACAATTGTCCGAACTTATTGCCGAGCAGCATAAAAACCATAAGTATAATCGGCGCAAAATATAAGGCCGCTGATGCTTTTATACCACCAGCAGGATACATATTTAGATGAATAATTAAAGTGGAAGTAATACTTAAAATAACAAAGGCAATTTTAGCTTGTTTATGCACCGGCAACAAAACCATATTTACAATAAAGATTATTCCCATCACCAGTGTTAAATAAACAACAGGATGATTAAGAGAATAAACTGATAAACTCTGCAAAATGAAAATGAAGCAGGAAATTGTTCCAACTAGCGAAGTTGCTCTAAAGAGATTATATCGCTGTTTTGATAATAATTGATCGTCGGGTATTGCCCGATAAAAACTATCCTGAATAAGGGTTTGAATACTCATAAGTTTCTAAACATTTTAACTTTAGATAGCTGAAAACTTCTAAAGTTTGCGTTTTACGAATGTGAAAGTAATATGTTACTTTTGAAAAAAACAATTATATGGCTGATAAAAAATTTAATTTGCTGCATATCGAAGATGATTCAGTTGATAAAATGGTAGTTGAGCGCGTTCTTAAGAAGACAGATATTATCGGTTCATTACATCATGCCTTTGACGGTGAGGATGCCTTAAATAAACTTATTGGGAGCAATGGAGAAGATGTTCTACAGCCATTTCCCCAGATAATTTTATTGGATATAAATATGCCTAAAATGAACGGTATTGAGTTTTTAAAGGAGATTCGTAACAACCCACATTTAAAGCATCTATCTGTATTCATGGTTACTACATCAAGCGACGAAAACGATATAAAGGACGCCTACCAACATAATGTTGCAGGATACATTTTAAAGCCGGTTGACTTATCAGAATTTGAAGGCACTTTTAAATTAATAACAGAATATTGGAAACTTTGCGAATTTCCTGTTTCTACCAATTAATTTTCTGTCAGTTTAAAATATCTATTAATCTCTTTAAAGCTTGACTCACACTCTGCTAATACCTCTGGCAGAAGCTGAGCTATTGTGTTTAATAAATTATAGATGTCGTCTTTTGTTAAATGACGCGTAATGGCAATTCGAATTCCTGTGTTATTATAAGACACACTCGGATAAACGCATAAGCTTGTATACAAACCACTATTCATTAATCTAGTAACTAAGTTGTATCCTACTAAAGGCTTGCCTAATGCAATGAATCGTACGGGAGTTGCAGTATATGAATGTAAAGGAACATTTAATGCTTTAGCGGTTTCATTAAAATAATCGATTTTTTCTTTTAACTCATCTTGCATTTTTGGAAGATCGCCAGACAAATGTAATTGAGCAGAAGCTTTAATTGCACCAAGAATTGGAGGCGCTAACTGTGTAGAAAAAATAAATGTACGACCATAATCATGCACTCGGTGATAATTTGTTTTTTCAGGAAACGCCAACACACCGCCAGAAGCACCAAAACCTTTGGCAAGAGATGTTGTAAAGTACATTTTTGGATGATAATTTAGTTGAGAATAAACATAACCAGCACCATTCTCTCCTGCCCAACTCATACCATGTGCATCATCGATGTATAAATAAAATTGATTGTATTTATCCATTAAATTCTTTAGCTCTGCTAACGGAGCCACATCACCAAACATCGAATATACTCCATCTGCCATGTACCAAACCTTATCATGCGTCTGAGACAATTCAATTATTTTCTCCTCTAGCAAATCCATTCTATTATGGCGTACTCTATCTATTGTAATTTTTCTTTCATGCAATAACATTACAGCTTCTTGCACGGTAGCATGTACGCTAATATCCATAATTACAGCATCATTATCTCCAACTAAAATTGGGATGTTAGAAATATGGCCTAAGGATGTTGTTTGTGATAGAGCAACAGGCATTTTAAAAATATCGGATAGCATCTTTTCTACATCGCTGTACAACGTCATCGACAAATATGATCGAGAAGAAGCGAACTGGGTTCCATACCTCGTTGTTGCATCAATAGAGCCTGCTATTAGTCGCTTGTCGAGCTCTAATCCTAAATAACTACATGAAGTATAATTGACCATTCTTTTACCATTCACAAGAACTGTCCGACCGTCCATTTCACTATCTTCTGTGTTTTGCAAAATAATGCCCAACGACTTTCCTGTGTCTGCAATTTGGTCTAATAGTTCCAACATTTGTTGTTGCTTCGACTTCAACTTATTTTTTACGGTCATATATCTTTGCTATCTAATTTCAAATACAATTGTTCTGCAAAGTAAGAATATTGATGAAGTTGTTATTTAACTCCGATTATGTCTTATCAACCAGAGCATGTTAATTTAAATAAAAATGCCCTCTCGTTTGAAAGGGCATCTAGTTAGAATTTTTCATGATTTAGTTTTTTGCGGATACAGCAGGCAATTGAAGGTCATACTCACCTTCTTTTAGATCGCCTTTATAAATTTGAATTTTATCGGAAATAACAAGGTCAGATGACAATGACAAGGCAAGCCCAGGCTTTTCTTTATTCAAAACAAGACATCTAATTGTTTTTTCCGTGGGTGCTGTTGAAAAAACGCCTGTTTCCTGGGGTTGTGACTGTGTGTAATAAACATAAGTAGCACCAGAGCTATAATATCGGTCAGTAGTTCTAATATTCCCTTTCTGCCCTTTAGAGGCAATACCTTGTTGATGTCCTACACCCAAAGTACTTTGGTCTGACAAGTGAAATTCTCCTTCTCCATATATCACAGCATTTCCGCACATTAATGATGCATGAGGCTCAATAATAAGTTTATGACCTGAAGAAATATCACCCATAGATTCAGATTTTATTTGCAATTCGTGATTTTTAGTTACAATAACATTTCCTAAAATCACATTGGGTTCGGCCTTCTGAATCCATTTAGAAATGCTTCCTTTTTCAAACTTTAATACCGATTGATTTCCACGAGTCATATTAAAAGTTCCTGCAATAAAAATTGCATCTCCTGCTACATTCAAATCGGTACTTCCTGAATTATTTAAAATATCAGCATCGGCAAAATAACCTCCATTTACCACTACATTTTTTCCAATAGTGAATGTTAATTTATCATTCGATTTTGATTTAACTCCCTTAAACTCCCCACCTGTTATTAAAAGCGAACCATCTATTTTGATATTTTCGGTTGCATCAACCATACAGTAACCGCCTGATGATCCTGTCTTTCTGATTTCCAGATCTCCCAGGATATGATTAAATACTCCTTTTATATTTGTTATTCCTTCTGATTGTATTTCGAGATTAACATTTCCCCATTCAATAGGCCGAGCAATATTTAGATCTCCTAATTGAAAAAAAGTTTGATTTGACTTTGGTTCAAAAACACATGAAGTACCTGGAAAATCAGCTAATGTATTATGAATATAGCTACTGCCATTATCCATACTGAAATAGCTGAAACAATGAACATCCTTTTCTTGCATATCATTTTCAAGTACACCTCCATATGCAATGCCCATATAGTTTAATCTTAGAGGTGCGGTAATACGCAAGTCGCCACCACGTTCAACAATTAATGTTTGAAGAGAAGTACCAGTACTCGAAATCATATGATGACCTGCCTGAATAAAATAACTATTCCGTGACGCATGCAATTGTTTAGGAGGGACACCATTTCCATCTCTACGACTATTCCAAGCATTTAAATTATTTACTGAATAATTACCTGTTGAATAATAAGGAATGTTTGCTTCTATAAATCGTTTACCTAATGGGTCACTAATTAATGGCTGATAAGAAATAGCACCAATTCTAAAATCTTCGCAAGTTGCATCGATAGCGGCAGCTGAATAATTTGCATCTGGTTTTACATCGACAGTTAACCAGAAATAATTTTTACCAGTTAACAACTCTTGATTGGTAACAACTTCGAATGGGTGATCCGTGACTTTTGAAATTGTTAAACCAATTTGTTGAGAAGGAATAAAATTTGGATCGTTACCAGTAAACCATAAACGCGCGTTTTCAATATTTTGTTCTACTGGTAGAGAAGTTCCTTTAGTAGAGAATTTCATTGAAGCCATTTTAACTGATTTGCCAGTTCCAATTGTCTCTACAATTACTTTAATCACTTTTTGATTAGAGCTTCCTCGTAAAACAGATGTTGTTTCCTGAAATGTTTCAGCGTTTTTAAAAGTCATTACAGATTGTGCTGCGTGCCCCTGTTCATTTTGGGTCATATTAAACACTACAATAAGAAGTATAACTAATCCAGCTAATGAGGCTGACGCTGCCACAAGTGTTAACTTAAGACTTGTCTTTTGCTTTAACTGCTGTCTAATTTTGATTGTGCGACTCATATTAATATTTTATAAAATACTTCGCCTTTATACTTTCATTATTGCTTAATGTTTCAATTGCTTTAAATAAAAAAGCCAGTCTTTTCAGACTGGCTTAAAACTTAGTTATTAGCTAATTACAAGTTTCCTCGCAAAGCCTGTTCTCTTTCTATAGCTTCAAAAAGTGCTTTAAAATTACCCTTGCCAAACGACTTTGCCCCTTTACGCTGAATAATTTCAAAGAATACTGTTGGACGATCCTCCACAGGTTTTGTAAACAATTGGAGTAAATATCCCTCATCATCTCTGTCTACTAATATCCCTAACTTAGAAAGTGTTTCCAAATCCTCATCGATTTTCCCTACGCGATCAATCAAATCGGTATAATATGTTGAAGGCACAGTTAAAAACTCAACTCCTCGCTCTTTCAATTCTGTAACGGTATCAATGATATCATTCGTAAGAATTGCCATGTGTTGAACACCTGCTCCATTGTAAAACTCTAAATACTCATCAATCTGAGATTTTCTTTTACCTTCTGCCGGCTCATTAATTGGAAATTTAACATATCCATTACCGTTAGAAACCACTTTACTCATCAATGCTGAGTATTCTGTACTGATATCATTATCATCAAAAGTGATTATCATTTTGAATCCCATTACTTCTTCATAAAATCGCACCCAATCATTCATCTTTCCCAGCTCAACATTACCAACACAATGATCTACAACTTCTAATCCAACAGGCTTCGCCTTTATTGAAGACTTTGCTTCTTTATATCCAGGAAGAAAGGGGCCATTATAATTCTTACGCTCAATAAACTTATGTATTGTTTCGCCATAAGTATGGATAGCAGAAATTTTTACCTCTCCAAAATTATCAGAAATAAGATGAGGTTCTGTATGAGATTTTGCGCCTCTTGACATTGTCTCATAATATGACTTTTCAGCATCATCAACCCAAAGTGCTAATACTTTAACACCATCACCATGTTGTGCCACATGACGGGTAATTTCATGATCTGGATGCAATGCTGTTGTTAAGACAAAGCGTACTTTACCTTGTTGTAAAACATACGATGCTCTATCTCTGATGCCTGTTTCAGGACCTGCATAAGCCACCAACTCAAATCCGAATGAATGCTGATAATAATAAGCTGCTTGTTTAGCGTTTCCAACATAAAATTCAATATGGTCGGTTCCGTTCAGTGGTAAGAAATCAGTTGACATAATTACAATATTTTAGATTACAAATTTAACGATTTGCAGTGACTGTACAAATAGGACATCAATCATGCATTTTTGAGTCTTGGATCTCTTTCCAATGCATCAACTTCTCTAAACGACTAAGCTCTTGTATAAGAAAAACAACCTCTTTGGGCGGATTTTCGTGACAAACATGAATGCACTTCACTTTTGTTTTTATTCCGAAACAGAGATCGGTAGTGGGAAAGTCTGTTAAGTATTTATTTACATAAACAGTATCTAATTTTTCTATGCTTAGCTTGGACAACGAAGAACTAATTTCTTCCAAATCAGCTTTTGATAATTGAGTAGAGAACTCACCAACTTGATTAACATTACGAATCGCATGCATCACAGCCTTTCCAGATGTAAAAACCTCTACTTTGTATTCAGGACATGCGCCGAAGCAAGGGCCTTTTTCAATGGAGAACAATAATTGGCTTGAACTACTACCCTTTTTTGTTGCGCTACAACCTAGAATAGAGATTAACAGTATAAAAGCAAATGTTCGAAGCATTTTAATAATTACTAGATTTAATAATAAACGATTGCAAGAAGAAGTAAATTACTTATCCTGTTAGTTAACGACTCATGAAAGCAGTTTACGAATGCAAATTGAAATTTTTGTAATTATCAGAAAATCACTTTGGAAGCTGAACACCTTTATCCTTAGCCATCTTTTCTAGTCGCTGCTGAAACTTCGATTTCTTAACAGGCTTCTTTTTGTTCTCTTGAATTTTGCGATGAATTTCGCCTTCGTTAACAAAAGATCTAAACAAGAATTGCTGACCGATACTAATTGTATTTGCTAAAAAATAGTAATAACTTAATCCTGCAGAATAGCCATTAAAGACACCTAAGAAAATGATTGGCATTAAATACATCATCCATTTCATTTGCGGGTTTGTCATTTGACTACTACTATTAACTTTAGTTATTAGCAATGTAGAAACTGTCATCAACAAAGTGAATAACGAAACGTGGTTTCCATAAAATGGAATTGTGAAAGGCAAATCAAGAATTGAATCATAAGTACTTAAATCCTTTGCCCATAAGAAGCTCTGCTGACGCAATTCAATCGACTGCGGGAAAAATCTGAACATTGCTATTAAGATTGGCATTTGTAGTAACATTGGTAAACAACCACCGAGCGGACTAACACCTGCTTTACGATATAGGGCCATCATCTCTTGTTGTAACTTCATTGGCTCCTCTTTAAACTTTCCTTGAATTTCATCCACTTCTGGCTTAAGCACTTTCATTTTTGCTTGCGACAAATATGCTTTGAATGTTAATGGAAGTAATAAAAGTTTAATTACGATTGTAAGAATTAAAATTATGATACCATAACTCCAATTAAAGCCATTCAAGAAATTGAAAATAGGAATTACAATAAATCGATTTACCCATCCAAATATTCCCCATCCAAGAGGAATTTGTTTTTCTAAATTATATCCTTGCGATTTTAAAGTCTGATAATGATTTGGTCCAAAATAAAATTGCATTCCGAATGACTCTTGCGCATTGTGTCCGTAAGGTAATGTAAATGAAGCTTTCGTTTCTTTTACAAATTGATCACCTTCACCACCATTTTTTGTTTCAACTCGCGTTGGTTTTTCAAAGTCGCCATCTGCTATTAAAACTTGCGTAAAGAAATGTTGCTTCATAGCAACCCACTTTACTTTCGTTGACAAATCTTTCGACCCATCTTTTGTTTCAGCTAGATAATCAACTTCATTATCAGAAAACATGTAATAAATTGTGGAGTTTGCACGCTCCATTTTCAAGTCACGCTCTTGATTCTTTAATAATTGCTTCCATGTTAGCTCAACATAATTTGTATTTCGGGCAATAACTTCATTAACTCCAACAAAATTAACCTTAAAGCCTAGTTTATAATCATTAGCTTTTAGCGTATATAAAAACTCGATGTATTTATCTTGAGATCCTGCATATAAACGCATTGCTAAAGAAGAATCGGATTTGACACCTGTGAAAAATAATTCTTTAGTTGAAACACTGCGATTATTCGCAAAAAAGTTCAAGCCCATTTCAGAAGAATCTCCTTCAAATAAACGAACTGGCTTTCCTTCCCACGATTTATAATTTTTCAGTTCAACCGATTTTACCTTGCCACCCTTAGGCGAAAACTGAACTTTTATTAAATTATTTTCTAAAACATAAAGATTCGTATCACCACTGACAGCACCAGCAAAAACACCATATTTATTTGTTAGTTGAACAGTTGCTAAAGAATCGATTGCAGAATCCGCCTTTGCAATAACTAAATTAAGAGAATCAACATTTTTAGTCACCTGACTTTTTTGAGCCACTGCTACTATGTTATTCTTTTCAACTAATGCTAAACTATCTTTTGTCTTCTTTTGAGCAGCTAAATCTTCTGCTGTTGGCGATGTTAAATAAGAATATCCTATTAAAATAGCACCAATTAAAACTAGTCCGAAGAGTGAATTACGATCCATGAAATTTCATTATTGAGGCGCAAATATACAAAGGAAAACAACCCCTAATCCTTAATCAATAAAGGATATTGAAATTTAACACTCCAATGCTGCTTTAACAAATCTTACAAATAGCGGATGAGGCTTAATTACTGTAGATTTATACTCGGGATGAAATTGAACTCCAACGAACCAAGGATGATTTTTAACTTCAATTATTTCCACTAATCCTGTTTCAGGGTTTATTCCTGAAGCGGTCATACCAGCTGCGTCAAAACTCTTTAAATAAGCATTATTGAATTCATAACGATGACGATGACGCTCAGTAACTTTTAATTTCCCATAAGCGCTAAAAGCTTTTGTGCCTTTTGTTAAGCTACACGGATATTCACCCAAACGCATAGTACCGCCTTTGGCCTTTATCTTTTTTTGATCAGCCATCATGTCAATAACTGGATGCTTTGTTTTTGAGTCCATCTCAGTTGAATGCGCGCCTTTTAAGCCCATTACATTTCTTGCAAACTCAACTACTGCGCACTGCATTCCAAGGCAGATACCTAAAAATGGAACATTGTTTTCACGAGCAAACTTAATCGCTGAAATCTTGCCTTCAATACCTCTTTCACCAAAACCTGGAGCAACTAAAATTGCATTAAGTCCTTTTAGTTGTTGTTTAACATTATCGTTATCAATTTTTTCAGAATGGACCCATACCAACTCAACCTTGCACTCATTAGCAACTCCAGCATGTATAAAAGATTCTACTATCGATTTATAAGCATCTTTTAACTCGATGTATTTACCTATTAAACCAATTTTAATTTCTCGAACGGGATTTTTCAACTTGCCTAAAAAGTCTTTCCACGCCTGCATATCAGGTTCATGTTTTGATGGCAATTTTAATTTGTTCATGACTACTTTATCCAGCTGCTCTTTCATCATTAAAAGAGGTACTTCGTAAATAGTAGATGCATCAATTGATTCAATAACAGCATTCACATTCACATTACAGAACAATGCAATTTTACGTCGCAAATCATGCGTCATATGCTTTTCTGTTCTACAAACTAAAATATCCGGCTGAATTCCATATTCCAATAGCGTTTTTACTGAGTGCTGAGTAGGCTTTGTTTTAAGTTCTCCTGTTGTTGATAGATATGGCAATAAAGTAAGGTGAATTACAACGGCATTTGAAGAACCTATTTCCCAAATTAACTGACGAACAGATTCGATATATGGCAACGATTCGATATCACCTACCGTTCCACCAATTTCAGTGATTACGATATCAAACTCCCCTGTATCACCAAGCAATTTTATTCTTCTTTTTATTTCATCGGTAATATGTGGAATTACCTGAACAGTCTTTCCAAGGTATGCACCTTCCCGCTCACGATTAATTACGGTTTGATAAATTTTCCCGGTCGTTACATTATTGGCTTGCGACATTGGGGTGTTCAAAAATCGCTCGTAATGTCCCAAATCTAAATCTGTTTCAGCTCCATCATCTGTTACAAAACATTCGCCATGCTCGTAAGGATTTAATGTTCCAGGATCCACATTGATATAAGGATCGAGCTTTTGAATGGTAACTCTGTAACCACGAGATTGTAACAATTTTGCTAATGAAGCAGAAATAATTCCTTTTCCTAAAGAAGAGGTAACTCCGCCAGTAACAAAAATATATTTGGCGGTAGTAGCACTGTGGGGCATGTGACGATTGGGTTTTGACAAAATTATAGAAATAACAACAAAAAGTAGTCTGATTAAAAATTAAAATGCAAAACATTTTAACCAAGTTGTTGTTTCTGCTTCATGAGAGGCGTAAAAAAAGAGCATTTACCTTCTAAACTTTGTTTGACTTGCAAACGACCATTTACCTGGAGAAAAAAATGGGAGAAATGCTGGAATGAGGTTTCTTATTGCTCTAATGCATGTAAAAAACAAAAAAAATGAGTTTACATATTTTAACTACCAAACAAACACTGCCTTGTTCATTGGCTGAGGCATGGGATTTCTTATCGCGACCTGACAACCTAAAAAAAATAACTCCACCCTATATGGGTTTTGATATTACTTCTGGATTTAGTTCTGGTGACAAAATGTTTGCGGGAATGATTATAACTTACAAAATAAAACCTTTTCCCTTTGTCAATACAACATGGGTTACAGAAATTACACATGTAAACAACCCTTATTTTTTTGTAGATGAACAACGATTTGGCCCATACGCGATGTGGCATCATAAACATATTTTAAAAGAAGTAGAAGGCGGAGTTGAAATGACTGACATTATCCATTATAAAATTCCATTAGGTATTCTTGGTGATGTTATGAATAAGATTTTTATTAAAGGTCAGTTGAATAAAATTTTCAACTACCGATTTAAAATGTTAAACGAATTGATTGGAGAAATATCAAATCAAAAACCTTATATGAATTTCACTTCAGTTTAGCGAACATCATCAAACAATGATTTCGCTTTTCAAACAACTCGATGAATTTAAATAGTAGTCTATTTCTTTAATTTTATTCATAGAAATAAACGTTTGTAAATGCTTATATTCAATTAATACCGAATAACCCCTTTCTCTGATTATAAATTTGCCTCTTTATTTTAAATTAATGAAAGAGGACTTTTTACATTTTGTTTGGAAAGAACAACTATTTGACAAATCAAATCTACTAACAGAAGATGGGCAGCCTGTTACAGTAATTGATAAAGGGCAATATAACTTTGATGCTGGTCCTGATTTTTTCAATAGTAAAATCAACTTAGATAATATCACCTGGGCTGGAAATATTGAAATTCATTTGCGCTCGAGCGATTGGTTTAGGCATAGTCATCAGGAAGATCATAGCTATGACAATATAATACTACATGTAGTATTAGAAAACGATATGATAATCCATCGTAAAAATGGTTCGATTATTCCAACAATAAGTTTAAAAAATAGATTCTATAATGAAAGCTATTTAAGATATGATCGTTTTTTCAAAACAAATTCAATGATATATCCTTGCATGCCTCATTTAGAAAGCATTTCCGAAGATATAATCCTAGCAACACTTGAAACAGCTCTACACGATAGACTAAATGCTAGAGCTGATTTAATTCAAGAACAGCTTCAACAAACAAACAATAATTGGGAAGAATCATTTTATCATTTACTTGCTAAATCATTTGGCTTTAAAGTAAACGCAGTGCCCTTACAACTTTTATCAGAAACAATTCCATTATCAATTCTTGAAAGAGAGTCGAATGAGTTAATCAAAATTGAATCATTACTATTTGGAGTTGCAGGATTATTGAATTTGGATTCAAATAGTCCATATCAAAAAAAACTGGCTAAGGAATTTAAACATCAACAATATAAATACAATTTACAACCATTACATCCGGCAATTTGGAAGTTCGGCAAACTTCGGCCTTCCAATTTCCCAACAGTCAGAATTGCTCAATTCGCAATGCTTCTTTACAAACAAAAAAGATTATTTAAAAAATGTATTATCTCAAATAATCTTAAAAACCTACGCAAACTTTTCACAACAGAAGCCTCTGAATTTTGGACTACCCATTTTCACTTCGAATCGACATCTGAACCAATTGCGAAGCAGCTAGGGAATGATTCTATAAATAGCATTATAATTAACACAGTCATTCCCTTTTGCTATGCCTATGGTAAGCACATAGACAACTCTATCATTCAAAACAAAGCAGTAGAATGGTTGAAACAATTACCGGCGGAGAAAAATAAGTATGTAAACAATTGGGGTCATCCTGTTTATAATTTTTCTAATGCCTTACAAACACAAGGATTAATACAGTTAAATAATTCTTATTGCGCAAAAAATCGTTGCATTCATTGTAAAATTGGTTGCAAAATTTTAAATATCTCAAAAAAAATGTGAAAAAAACGATAGTATAAAAAACAAAGAATATAATTTTAACAAATTATTGATTTTATATTTGTTGTATGCAAAAAAAGCACAATCGGTTTTTAAAAAATATTAGAATCGCCTTTTTCCTTATAGGATTTGCATTAGCATTAGGGATTAGCGGATTTATGATAATTGAGGGGTATACATTTTCAGAATCGTTTTACTCTACAATAATTATACTTTCAACTGTTGGTTTAGGTGTTGCGCATGATTTATCTGAAACAGGAAGATGGTTTGTGTGTTTGTTAATTGTTGTAAGCCTGGGAGTTTTTGCTTATGGAATTTCTACACTAACAACCTATGTTATGGAGGGTGAGTTACAAAAATTTTACAAAAACAAAAAAGCAACCAAGATGATAGAGAAACTAAGCAACCATGTTATTATATGTGGATATGGAAGAAATGGCAGACAAGCTTGTGAACAACTAACGAGTCATGGACAAAGTTTTATTGTTATAGAAAAAGGCGAAGCAGCCATTAACGAATTAAAAGAACATGAAAACTTTCTTTACATTGAAGGAGATGCAACTCGAGATGAAATATTAATTGATAGTGGAATTGCAAAAGCAAAAGCCATTATTACAACACTTCCAAATGACGCAGCCAATGTTTTTGTTGTTCTCACTGCTCGAGAACTAAATCCAAATCTAAAAATTATCAGCCGTGCTTCTGAAGATAGCTCTGAAGGAAAATTAAGAAGAGCTGGTGCAGATAATGTAATAATGCCAGACAAAATAGGCGGCACGCATATGGCGACATTGGTTACAAGGCCAGATGTTTTAGAATTTATGGATTACATTACAGGAACTATCAATGTTCGATTAGAAGAAATTTTTTGTTCAAAGTTGAAAAATGAATTCCAAGGAAAATCAATTAGAGAATTAGAAGTACGACATAGAAGCGGCGCAAATATCATCGGATTTAAGAGTAAAGATGGCGAATATAAAATCAATCCTGATCCAGATACACTTATGGAAAACGATTCGAAAGTCTTTGTTTTAGGCACGCAAGAACAAATAGAAAACTTACTTAGCATTCTTATTTAAATGAAAATACTTATCACTGGTTCTAACGGACTACTTGGACAAAAGCTTGTTTATTTGTTAAAAACGAAACAAGGTATTGAATGTATTGCAACTGCGCGCGGAGAAAACAGAATTAAAGATAAGAAGGGTTATGTTTTCGAATCAATAGACTTAACAAATGTCAACGAAGTTGTTGAAGTAATAAATAAGCACAAACCGGATTGCATTATTCATACTGCAGCCATGACCAATGTGGATGAGTGTGAACTAAATCCCGATCAATGCAAACTGAATAATGTAAGATCAACAAACAACATTGTAAATAGCTGCAAAGAATTTGCACCACACATGATTTACATTAGCACTGATTTTGTTTTTGATGGTACATCAGGACCATACTCTGAAGAAGATCAGCCAAATCCTTTAAGCATTTATGCAAATTCAAAATTAGAAGCGGAAAAGATTATTGAAAATAGCGGACTTCCTTTTTCAATATTAAGGACCATGATTGTTTATGGTATTACTGACGACATTCAACGTTCAAATATTATTTTGTGGACAAAGAATTCGCTGGAAGAAGGAAAAGATATTCGAGTAATTAATGATCAATTTAGAGGCCCTACGCTAGCTGAAGATTTAGCGAATGCTTGTTATGAAGCTGCTATTAGGAAAGCAACCGGATTGTTTCATGTAAGCGGACGCGAAGTGATTTCAATTATTGATATTGCCTATAAAGTTGCAGACTTTTTCGGATTAGACAAAAAGTATATACATGCCGTTAGTACTGCCGAATTAAATCAGCCTGCCAAGAGACCACTGAAAACTGGTTTTATTATTTCAAAAGCAGAAAGAGAACTAGGATTTAATCCGCATAGCATTGATGAAGGGATAGCAATTGTAAATGAGCAGATAAACACAAAATAAAAATGGGAGGTTTTAGCCTCCCATTTTTATTTATTCAATTATTAATTTGAATTATTATTTTTTTTTATCGAAGTCAATTACGATTGGAGAAGCAATACATAATGATGAGTATGTTCCTACTACGATACCAACTAACAATGCGAATGAGAATCCTCTGATTACATCGCCTCCGAATACGAAGATTGCTAGTAATACGAAGAATGTAATTAATGAAGTATTCATTGTTCTACTTAACGTAGCGTTCAAGGCGTTATTAATTACTTCTTTCTGATTTAAGTTAGGATGAAGTCCTACATACTCACGAATACGGTCGAATACTACGACAGTATCTGTCATTGAATAACCCATTACAGTTAACAAGGCAGCGATAAAATCCTGATTGATTTCTAATGTGAATGGAAGTATTCCGTTGAAGATTGAGTAGATTGATAAAATCATCAATACATCATGGAACAAGGCTGCAGTTGCACCTAAACCATATTGCCATTTCTTAAATCGTAATAAGATATAGATAAACATTAATACACATGCGAATAAGATTGCCCATACAGCGGAAGACTTAATATCATCTGCTACTGTAGGTCCTACTTTTTGTGAATTGATAATGTTATCAGACTTGAATTTATCAAC
>CANFIN010000044.1 GCA_947447155.1 Bacteroidota bacterium
AATTAATTGAAGAGCTACTATGAAAACATTAGTTACAGGAGGTGCCGGCTTTATTGGATGTGCGGTAATTGACAAACTACAACGCGAAGGCGATGAAATTTTTGTGATTGATAATTTATCGTTTGGAAAGCGTGAGTTTATTAATGTAAGCGATGATCATTTTTTTCAGGCTGATATTTTAGATGAACACACTATTGATAACATCTTCAACACTATTCGTCCTGATCGCGTGATTCATTTAGCTGCAGTACATTTTATTCCTTATTGCAATCAACATCCGTTTGAATCAAGCAACATAAACATCCGAGGAACAATTCATGTTTTAAATGCTTGTAAAAAATATCTTATAAAGAAAGTATTTTTTGCGTCTACCGCTGCCGTCTATCCAATCTATGATGAAGCCGTTTCAGAAAATCATCCTACAGGCCCAATGGATATTTACGGATTAAGTAAGTTAACAGGAGAGCATTTATGTAACGAATTTCATTTACAGACAGGCGTACCCGTTATTATCTGTCGTTTCTTTAATGCCTTCGGTCCAAATGAAACGAATCCTCATTTAATTCCGGAAATTCAGGATCAGATTAACGGTGGCTTACGAAAAATAAAACTCGGGAACTTAACTCCTAAACGTGATTTCATTCATACATCCGATATGGCTAATGCAGTTCATTCGCTGATGAGTTTTGATAGTAAAGGAATTGATATTTATAACTTAGGAAGAGGAATTGAATATTCTGTGACAGAAATTGTAGAGGCTTTCTCTCGGCAGTTAGGAGAAACGATTGAGATAGAAGTTGATGAAACACGTGTACGCAAAGTTGAGCGTATGCATTTACTTGCGAATGTGAGTAAGTTAAAATCGACAGGCTGGCAACCGTTTATTGGTATTGACGAAGGTATTGCAACATTGATAAATAAATAATAGTGAAACGACAGCTTCTTTTTTGTACCGATGGAATTTTTCCACATGCTGTTGGAGGAATGCAAAAGCATTCGTTGTTGTTAATTGAACAATTATCAAAGTACAGCGACTGGGAAATAATTGTTATTCATCCACACAAACAAAAGGTGCTTGCTCCTGAATGGAATATTAAAGAGATTGCTATACCGTTTGACTTTAACGGGTTTTATATTTGGAAACAATATCAGTATTCAAAAAAAATAAGTGAAATCGTAAAGCAATTTCCTGAAGCAATTGTTTATGCGCAAGGATTTGCTGTTTTGCATGAACTGAAGAAATTTGGTAATCGGGTAATTATTAATCAGCATGGACTAGAACCTTTTCAAGGATTAACAAAAAAAGACCAATTAAAAACGTTGCCGATGCGAATGATGGAGCGCTATCAGTTTCATCATGCAGCAAAAGTTATTTCTTTAGGTGGTCGATTAACAACTATATTGAAAGAGGAAATTTATTATTCCAATAATAAAATAGTAGTAATACCAAATGCTGTTTATGCATGTGAATTACCGACAAGAAATTTTGAAGCAGATGAATTAAAATTATTATATGTAGGCCGTTTTGCGTTTAATAAAGGCATTGATGTGCTGCTTGAATCAATACAAGCATTAAATCGCGACGGATATAAATCGAAATTAAAATTTTATGTGGTTGGCAAAGGGCCATTGTATGAAAAATTTACATCTGAATATCAATTTGAGAATGTAGAATATGTTGGGTTTGCTTCAGAAGAACGTTTAAAAGAATTATATGAGACCTGTGACTTATTTGTATTCCCAACGTTATTTGAAGGGATGCCTACCGTTGTATTGGAAGCGATGGTACATGGAATGCCAGTTGTTGTTTCAGACACAGGTGCTACAGCTGAGTTAGTAAATAGTCAGAATGGCTATCTAGTAGATGCAGGAGATAAAAGAGCATTTAAAACTGCTATTCAAAGCTTTTATCAACTATCTGTTGATGATAAAAGGAAAATGTCAGAAGAGTCGAGAAAAAAAGTAATGGATAACTTTACATGGGAGAATGTTGGTCGTAAGCATATCGAGTTGTTTGAATCCATGCTTCCTTCGATCCCGTCCCGAGGAATCGGGATCGGGACGGTCAGTAAGCTATCCTAACTATAACATTATGTTGCAATTTCTAAAAGAAAATAATCAGTTTTACATTGTTATCCTGCTTTGGGTATTAGGTGGAATTATTGCTCCTGAAATTGCGATGGTATTAGTTCCATTAGGCTTGATTCTGTTTAAAAGAAAAGAAATGTATGCAGAGATGCTTGTTGCGTTTGCAATGCTTCTTTTCTTTAGCGATAATCGACAACCTGAATTTATATTTGCTGGACAAACAAAAGATATTGCATTAATTGTAATGTCGGCATTTGTTTTACTCGACACTAAATCGTTTAAAGAGAAAAGTAAAATATGGTATCCCTTTTTAGCATTTTTTATTTTAGCTTTTATTGTCATCATTCGAAATCCTGTTCCATTACTGGCATTTCAAAAAACATTATCGTTTTTTTTAATGCTTGCTTTGATTCCGAATTATGTTACAAATGAACTAGCAAAAGATAAAGGGAAGCACTTGTTTACCCTGTGGATCTGGTCGGGAACATTCTTATTACTAGCTGGATTTATGGTATCAGTCGTAATGCCTACAGACTATACTTTTATTGTTGGTCGTTATAATGGTTTAATGGGTAACCCCAATGGTATCGGATCTTTTGCAACTATTTTCTTTGCATTGATAATGCTTACGCTGCAAAAGCACCCTAAATTATTTACACTGCCACAGTTGATTTTAATTTTTGGAACGCTTGCAGTCTCTGTTTTATTATCTGAATCGAGAAACAGTATATTCTCCATTATGATCTTTTTATTCTTCGCTAGGTTTTATAAAATGTCTCCTATGCTTGGCTTTGTCATTCTACTAATATCAGGCTTACTTTATCAGATTATTACGGATAATCTTCCACTCATCGTAAATACTTTAGGGTTAGGTTCATATTTACGCGTAGAACATTTAGAAGATGGATCAGGTCGTTTAATTGCGTGGCAATTTGGCTGGGAAAATATTCAAGATAACTTCTTATTAGGACGTGGTTTTTCCTATGAAGAAACACTTTTTGATATCAATCAGAAATGGTTGCAAAGTCAGGGCACATTAGGAGGAGTACACAATACCTATCTTGCACTTTGGCTGAATACTGGATTAATCGGATTGATACTTTATATGTATGGCTTACTGACTAACTTTTTCAAAAGCATCACTTATAATTATTTATCGTTGCCTACCCTATTTGCATTTTTATTCTCCTGTACATTCGAAGCGTGGTTTCAAGGATCATTAAATCCATTTACCATTATGGCGTTAGCATGTATCTCATTATTACATTTCAGAAATGTCGAGAAAAAAGAAGATACTGTTCCTGTACTTTGAGCTTGCTGGCTATACAGTAGCATGCATGAAACATCTCGCAGAAAAACATAACGCAGAGATTCATGTAGTAAATTACCCTGTAAACAGTGTTGCGCCTTTTCAGTTTTCATTTGGAGAAGGAATAACAACTTATAATAGGCAAAATTACAATAACGAATCGCTGATTAAACTAACGGAAGGCATTAACCCCGATTTAATTTATGTGTGTGGATGGGCAGATAAGGGTTATTTATCTGTATGTAAAAAAATAAATAAAAGCATCCCTGTTGTAATGACATTGGATAATATCTGGAAGGGAAATTTAAAACAGCGCTTAGCAACTTTCATTGCTCCATTTTATTTATCAAAACTATTCACGCATTGCTGGGTACCTGGACAGCCAAACGCTGATTATGCAAAGCGATTAGGATTTAAAGAAAATCAGATCTTACAAGGACTTTATTGTGCAGATGTTGATTTGTACAATGCATATTATGAAAAATCAAAAGCAGAAAAAGAAAATAAATTTCCGCATCGATTTATTTTTGTTGGACGATATACTGAGCTAAAAGGAACAAAGGAATTATGGAATGTGTTTTCGAATTTAACTAATGAAGAAAGAAAAGATTGGGAGTTATATTGCCTGGGTAAAGGGCATCTCGAAGAAAGCTTTCCGGATAAACCCTTCATAAAAAACATTGGCTTTATACAACCAAATCAGTTATCCTCCACCATTCATCAAACGGGCGTATTCATACTTCCAACACACTATGAGCATTGGGGTGTTGTGGTTCAAGAGTATGCACTTGCAGGATATCCGTTAATATGTAGCACTACTACAAGTGCAGCAACTGCATACCTTACAGAAAGCGAAAACGGATTTTTTTGCGAACCAAAAAACGAATCATCCTTAAAAGAAACAATACTAAAAATTATTAATAGTAATGATGCTTCATTAATTGCGATGATGAATAAAAGTCATGCAAAGGGTAATACAAACACCCCTGAAAAATGGTCTCAAATACTTTTGCAATTGATTAATTCATGAGCAGCAAAAAGAAAATACTCGTATTCGTAGATTGGTATTTACCAGGCTATAAAGCAGGCGGACAAATTCGTTCGGTTGCTGCTATGGCAGGACATTTACGAGAAGAATATGATTTTTATATTGTTACCGGCGATCGTGATTTACATGCTGATGCGCCTTATTCGGGAGTACAGCTTGATACATGGATTAAATTAAAAGATGGAAGTCATGTTTATTACATATCACAGGGAAATAGAACGAAGCAGCATCTGAAAAAAATAATGTTTGAAGCGCAAGCGGATATTCTTTATTTGAACTCGATGTTTTCGTATTTCTATACTTTTCTTCCACTTAGTATCCGAAAGAAGTTTTTACCTCGAAGAAAAGTAATATTGGCGCCAAGAGGAATGCTGGGCAAAGGAGCGTTGAAGCTTAAAGCATTAAAGAAAAAATCATATCTGCTAACTACAAGAGTGATGGGTTTGTATAGCGGAATTACTTTTCATGCGAGTTCTGATTCGGAACAACAAGAAATCAATCAGCAGTTTGGTCGTCGCGCAATAACGCATGTAGCAATTGATCTCGTAGAACCAAGAAAATTAAAATTAATTGAACGCATCAAAAATAAGGGCAACTTGAAAATGTTTTTTCTTTCAAGGATTTCGCCTAAGAAGAATTTATTAGGAACATTAAAATTATTAGCAAAAATACCTGAAGGCAATACGATTGAATTTGATATTTACGGCCCGATAGAAGAAGAAACTTACTGGAACGAATGCAATGCTGTTATTGAAACAATGCCATCGCATGTGAGAGTCAATTATAAGGGCATTATCGAAAACTCTTCAGTAATAGACGCAATGACCAGTTACCATCTAAGTGTTTTACTTACCTTTAATGAGAATTATGGTCATTCAATAGTAGAAAGTATGGCTGCGGGTTGTCCGGTTTTAATATCTGACCAAACAATCTGGAAGAATTTACAAGAGAAAAATGCAGGTTGGGATATTCCACTAAAACAAGAAGAGGCTATCATTATAGCAATACAAAATGCTTGTAATTGGAATCAAGAAGAGTATAACAAATATAGCAATGGCGCTCTTACCTTCGCGCAAAGCATATTTGACAATAAGGAAGGCATAGAACAGAATAAAAAATTATTTGCGTAATGAAGCAAACAGATTTATCAAAATATAATAATGCTTGGTATAAGCCAGGTGCAGGGAAAATAAAAATTGCCCTATGGTATATTACGAATGCTTTATTTTTGATAAATCCATTAAATCCATTTAGCCAATTAAAGGTATTCTTACTTCGTTTATTTGGAGCAAAAATCGGTAAAGGCGTAGTTATTAAACAAAGTGTAAATATTAAATACCCGTGGCTTTTAAGCATTGATGATTATACATGGGTTGGAGAGCGTGTATGGATAGATAACCTTGCACAGGTTACAATTGGCAAGAATTGCTGTTTGAGTCAGGGTGCGATGTTACTATGTGGCAACCATAACTATAAAAAAGAATCTTTCGATTTAATTACAGGAGCAATAATTATAGAAGACGGAGCATGGGTAGGTGCATTATCGATTGTTTGCCCCGGAGTAACTTTAAAATCACATGCAATACTTTCCGTTTCTTCAGTTGCAACTGAAACATTAGAGGCTTATTCGATGTATAAGGGCAACCCTGCTCAAAAAATCAGAGAGCGGGAAATTTTTTAACAAACCAATGCAATGAAAGTATCTATTATTACCATAACCTACAACAGCGCTGCAACTGTAGAAGACACGTTAAAGTCTGTAGTCAATCAGGATTACCCCAATATTGAATATTTGATTATTGATGGCAAGTCGAAAGACAACACCTTACAAATAGTAGATAAATACAAAGATAAAATCACGAAGATTGTTTCTGAAAAAGACAAAGGATTATATGATGCATTAAACAAAGGAGTCAATTCAGCAAGCGGCGATATTATTGGGATGTTGCATTCGGATGATTTATATGCATCGAATCATGTAATCAGTGATATTGTAAAAACATTTGAAAGCAAACCAGATGCTGATGGTGTTTATGCTGATTTAGTTTTCGTTGACCGAAATGATATTAATAAAACAACAAGAACGTGGGAGTCGGGCGATTACGAAGAAGGTGATTTTTTAAATGGATGGATGCCACCCCACCCAACATTTTTTGTAAGGAAAGAATGTTACGAAAAATTTGGAGGTTTTAATACTAAGCTACGCTTATCAGCAGATTATGAATTGATGCTTCGCATGATTCATAAAAATAAAATTAAATTGGCTTACTTACCGAAGGTAGTTGTAAAAATGAGAATGGGTGGAGCAAGTAATGTAAGTTTCTTTGTTCGACTAAAAGCAAATATTGAAGATAAGATGGCTTGGAAACTAAATGGTATGAAGCCAGGATTATTCACTCGATTTTTAAAACCTGCTAGTAAGATAATGCAATACTTTAAGAAGGCTCCATCGGTATAAATAATTTCTAAAAAATTAAAAAGGGGCTATCTCATTGAGATAGCCCCTTTTTCGTTCTATAAAGATGCTCAATCTTTTTTCTTACGGAACTCTTTTGGTTTTGAAATCGTGAATACACGAGAGATGTTAAATCCAAAGTGAATGTCCCCTTTCGACCATTGACCATCTGTTCCTACTAAATAGGAACGTTCGTTCATACCTAATGAATTAGTAAAATGCAATTGGAAAACGTGTCCGCCAGTTTCAATATCAAATCCGATTGATAATGGATCATAATATCCTGTTGGTAAATCTGTAACATGACGGAAGTACTCAGCCGTAATAGCTAAACGATTTGTCAATTTTAAGCGTGTGCCTACTCCAATACTGATAATATCATTTTTATCGGCTTTAGTTAATACCAGGTTTCGATGTACTAATGTTGGCATAAATTGCAAGGAGAATGCATCAGAGAATTTTCTTCCAATTAACACCTGATGAAAAAAAGAGAATCGGGAAGAATAATAATTCTCACGATTAGGGTCTGCCCATTTAAGTCCATCTTTGACGAATCCAGAAGCAAGTACTACTGAGAAAGGCCATCCATCATTCGATTGCCAGATAGGGCGATATTTAATGAACCCATCAATTTCCTTTTTATTACTGCTTCTTCCAATTCCTACTGTAAGGCGATCTGTAATTCCATAATCAAGTGCTAAACGAATAGTTGCCTGATCAAATCCGAATGCTTCATAAGCTCCTGAATTTACGCGACCAAATCGGTGAAGGATACGGAAATCGAGAACTCCTTTTGATAATTGCTCGATAGACTGTGCTGTAATTACGCGAGTAGATTTAAAAGCATTACGAGCGAATTCGCGAGGCGCTTTTTCGTCACCTATTGAGCCCAATAAATCATCCTGTGCAAACACAGCTGATGATGATAGAACTACCAGGACGAATAAAAGTAAGTACTTATTTAATTTGTAACGATTCATTAAAATTACATTTTGTTGTAAGCAGCATCTACAGTAATAGTAGCTTCCTTAGCAATTTTATCACTCACTAGTTTCGGAACTTCCACATTAAAATCAGAAAGTAATAATTTGAACGTTGATGATGCAATTACCTTTCCTCCGCTAATTGTTAATGTGCCATTTGCCGAAATTTCTTTTTTCACTCCATGCATGTCCATTGTGCCTTTAACCACTACAGGATATTTACCGTCCTTCGCAAAGTTAACTTTTGCAACATCCTGAATGCTTCCTTTGAATACTGCCTTTGGAAACTTTGTAGACTCCACATAATTCTCGTTAAAGTGATCCTTCATCAATTGCTTTTCAAATTCGAAAGAAAGCATAGAAATTGAAAATTCATACTGCCCTGTTTGAGTATTGAAGATACTAATCACCTGATTATTTATTGCTTCAATTTTCTCTGGAGATGTAGAAGAGGTTGCATCAAAATGAACTTTTGCATTTCGAGTGAGGTATTTGTCTTGCGCATTAGCAGCAAGACTAATTACCATTGTTAAAAACAGGAATACCTTTTTCATAATTATTATTTTTTATTTCTTAGAATACTAGCGCAAGCTTCTTCGTAAGTATTTGTGTTCCTTGTTGAACTTTCACAATATAAACCCCAGTACTTAAACCACCTTTTAAGTCGAAGTTTAGCTCAACATTTCCAGCATTTTGTTTATCAAACGAAGAAGAACTTACCAATGCTCCTTGAAGGTTGTATAACTCAACGTTAGCGGTAGCAGAAGATTGTGCATTGTAAGATATATGAAGTGCATTATTTAAGTTAATTACAGATAATGCATTTGTATTCGCTTCAATTTCGTTAACACCACTTGCTACAGCTTCAGCAACTGTGTAAGATGTTTTATAAGTAACATCACCAGAAGAACTACCGTTACCGTTAGCTGCTAAGAAAGCACCCCAGAAAGTAACTGAACCAGATCCTAGCGCTGGTGCAACCCAGTTGAATGTCCATGTATGAGTGCCTGATGTACCAGTAGTACCAGCTTGTTGTTGTGTTATATATTTATTACCGACCATCTTAGTCGTAGCAGCGCTTGTAACTACAAGTGTTCCTAGTTTCGTACCTGTAGAGTTTTGCGGACTAATTTCAAATCCGAAAGTTGATCGTCCTGAATAATTTACTGTAGCCGTGATTGTATAAACTGTTCCTGGTGTATAACCAGCAGCTGGGATATTAGAAGTGATAGTAGCCTGAGTAGTTGCGGTAATAGCGGTACCATTATGGCAACTTGTACATGTTAAACTTCCACCCGAAGGGTCATTAGCGACTCCTGCCGGAGCGCCTGTAGGATAACTGTGACCGATTTTTACTGTTAGAAGCAAACTGATTGATACTACAGTTGTAATTGCGATAAATAATTTTTTTTTCATTCTGTAAAGATTAAATTTTGTTTTGGGTTTGGTATAAATTAATTAGTCTTTATTAGCAACAAGTACACATCGATTAAAGCTCAATTCAACCAACAAATCATCTTCGTAACCTGTGCACTCACATTTCAACTTAAACTTTTGGCCTTCAACTGCATTTAGCTTTGGTGCATCAATTGAATCCATGCGACAAACAACATTACCTTGTTCGCCTTCTGTTTTATAAATTACGGAAACATTATTTCCGTCTTTTTCTACAGATCCAACAACACCTTCCAGCTGAATAGTTTTACCTAAGTATTTTTTAGTCGCGCTAGTTTTATCTTTTACAAACTCACTAAAAATTGTATCGCATGTTAAAGTAAAATCTGCTTTTGAACTTTCTAACCCTTCTGTTTTCTTATCAAAAAAATATTTCCCGATTCCAGCTACTACCAACCCGACCACAAGCAGAATAACAATTACAATTTTAACTTTTTTCATCTGATTAGTTATTTATCGCGCCTTCGTCAATCCACGCTTTCAATTTATTAATTGAGCAATCATCTAGCTTACCTGCTGCAGGCATATTCTTGGATGAATTTGCCCCAGAGTATGAATAAGACATTGATTTATACAACGTGCTATCCAATACCTTTGCTTTAACTCCATTATAATTTGTTAAATCGATAACTCCTCCACTATGGCAATTAATGCAATTACCATCAATGATTGGTTTAATGTCTTTTGAAAAAGTAACATTGGAGGTATCACAGGTACCATAAAGGTATTCTTCATTGTCGTAATAGCATCCTGTTGTTAAACTGGTTAATGCTAGAAGACAACATATTGTTATTCCTATTTTCACTCGGCTAATTTAATCAATTATTTGGAGCTCCGGAATCAACCCAAATTCTGATTTTTGTCAGTTCACAAGCTGGTAATTGCGAACCACCTTTAGGCATATGCGACCAAGTGCCTGTATAGTGTACAGAGCCAGAAAGTGATCCGTTCAAAGCCGATGATTGGACACCCAAATTTCCATTTACATCATCGGCATAATTAGTTAAGTTATAACCACCACCAGAACTAGTAGCATTGTGACAACCTAAGCAATAGTTCTGTAAAATAGGTTTTATCGTTGCCGTGTATGTAACGTTAGTTGTATCACATCCATTATCGCAATGCAAATCTAAAGCTCCCTGATTAATCCATTTTTTGATTAATTGGATTTGAACTGTAGGCATTGCCGTCATTGGCGGAGGAGGCATAATATCACCTGGATTAGAAGTGGTGATGACATCTACCAGGTTACTATTATTTGACTGGCCGGGAGTTACCACATTTGAATTCATAACGGCTGCGTATGAACTTAAATCGATTCCTGATGCATGCGATGCTGAATTATGACATCCCGACATATTACAATTAGAAGTAAAAAGTGGAAGTATGTCTTGCTCAAAGTAAACCGAATCCGGGTCACAAGGGGGCAAAGAATTGTTACCGTTACCATTCCCATTCCCGCCCCCATTGTTCCCGTTTATTGTTACTAATGGCTCATGTTTACAAGCTGAAAAAATCAACAATACAACTAAAAAAGCTATAGTTAATTTGCTATATGTCGATACCATAGAACGATTATTTTTAACAAAGCTACTAACACAAATTGAATTTAATTCATGCATGTTGCCGAGTGGGTTAATTAAACAGTTGAATTGGAATTTTTTAAATTTAACTTTTTAAACCAGTAAGCCATTCCTTAAAATGCGGCGATCTTTCCGTACTTACAATTGTTTCCTGATCACATACAGGTTTTAAAATTACTTTAACTCGTGATTTAGACCATGCCAACATTTTATCAATAGCATTTATGTTTATAATGTATTGTCGGTTTATTCTAAAAAAAATTGTATCATCAACAATACTTTCTAATTCATCTAAATTCTGATCTATAGGATATCGTAAATTACCCTTGGTACATAAAAAATTGATTTTATCCTCTGTATAAAAATAGGCTACATCCGAAATTTCCACCATCTTAATAGTATCTCCATAACGGATTACAATGCGCTTTTGTATTTCTTTCTTCGAAGGCACAATATTCATCTGCTTTAAGAGATCCATCATTTGCTGCATATTTGACCCAGTGCGTTGCTTATACTTTTCGATAGCGCGCGCTAAATCTTCTTTCTTAACAGGCTTCAATAAATAATCAATGCTATTGACTTTAAAAGCTTCTAAAGCATATTGATCATAAGCGGTAACAAAGACAACTGGTGAAGTAACTTCAAGCTCATTAAAGATTTGAAAGCTGTCTCCATCGGATAAATGAATATCCATAAAAATTAAGTCGGGTGCAGGATTTTCTTTTAGCCAAGTAACTGAGGATGCAATACTCACTAGGTTATTGATAATTTCTCCATTTGGCTCTAAGTCCAAAATCATTTTTTTAAGGCGATCTGCTGCTGGCGTTTCGTCCTCGATAATAAGAATTCTCATGTTGAATTTTTAATTAGTGGTAATTCTACAATAAAGTGTTTATCGGTTCGGATAACGGTAACATCCTGTTCTGTTAGTATTTTATATCTGCTAAAAATATTATTTAATCCGATACCAGTTGATGGATCATGATTTTTTTTAGGGTTCAAATTATTCGTAACAATCAATATTTGATTTATATCATCTAATTTGATTTCGATAGTTAAAGGTGTTTCAAAAGAAACTGCGTTGTGTTTAATAGCATTTTCTACGAGCAACTGAATTGAGAGCGGCGGCACAAATAGTTTTTCTTTGGCTTGTATACTACAGATTACTATTAATTTTAAATGTTCGCCAAATCTCTTTTGTTGTAAATAGAAATAAGCATTTACAATATCTAATTCTTCAGATAGCGTAATTACATCTTTATCCCGATAACTTAACATACTTCTAAAATAATCAGATAGCGTTTCTACATAATCAACGGCCTTGTCTTGATTATCCTCAATGATAGATATAAGCGTATTAAAACTATTAAAAAGAAAATGCGGATTAATTTGACTTTTTAATGTCTCGTATTGATACTCCATTTTTTCTTTCTTAATTGCTTCTATATTTCTAAAACGAATATCACGGTCGCGGATAAACCAAACACCAGCACTAGCACATAAAATAACTACCAATGTGATGAACCACCATTGTTTGGTAATTGGTTTATTTATTTTAAAGCTATAGCTGGACGTAGCTGGATTAATAAAGCGATTATTTACTGAAGCCTCTAATTCAAATGTGTAATTACCAGGTGGCAGATTAGGGAAAGTCACTATTTTATCCTTTGTAGGAATCCACTGATTAGAAAAACCTACCAGCCGATATCGATAATGTACAGCGTCCGGATTAGCATACCATAAACCAATAAATTCTATGGATATCTGGTTCTGATTGTATTCAAAAATACTATCACGAGCACTAAGCCCAGGCTTCATAAATGTGTAAATTCTACGAATTGTTGTAAGTGGTTTTGTTACCTCCGAATATCTCGATTTATAAAAACGAATCAGACCATTGTCAGATCCTATCCAGATATTTCCATTAGCATCCTTACTTATTGCATTAAGGTTACAATTTAGTTTATCAATTCCTGATTCCTGCCCAATGCATTCTATTTCTAATGTAACAGGATTAATCTTATCAATTCCTTTTGAATGAACTACAATAATATTTCCTTGCCAGTCAGTATTTAATCCGGCAATCTCATTGTCACGTAATCCTTCTTTGATCCCTACATGAAAAAAATTGACCCCGTCAAAACGATATAAACCATGATTTAAAGTACTAAACCAAATATTTCCTTTTTTATCTTCTGTAATGGAATATACGACAAGAATATTTTCTTTATCTACACGATTATAATTTTTATAAACCCCGTTTGAATAACAACTCAAACCTTTACCATCTGTACCAAACCAAACTCTATTTTTTGAATCAATAAAAACATCATAAACAAAAATTTCGCCCGGATTGTTATTTCCTCCTAAAGATTGAAAACGATAATTTAAGTTGCCTGGATTAGTAGTGTTTTCAACAATAGTACACTCTGCTATTCCTCCTAAAGTTGCAAACCATATTTTTTTATCCTTTCCCTTTATAGAAACAATGTTTGCATTTTTTAATCCATCACTAATTCCAAATTTTTTTACTTCATTACTATAAGTATTCAAACAAAAAAGTCCATTATCAAAAGTTCCAATCCAAAGAAAACCCCAGTCATCAAGATACAAGGAAACAATATGTAAGTTAACTAATCCTGCAATGTTTATTTTTTTTATACCGTTTTCGCTGTTTTTATGCGAACCATATTTAAACAATCCATCTTTATTAGCAAACCATAAATATCCTTCTGGATCATTAACTATTGCTTGAATATCTTTAAAATTATCTAAGGTATTATTTATTATTTCCAGCTTTTTAGCAGGGCTCATCACTAGATTGTTGTCTATAGCAATCCATATGTTTCCTTCTCGGTCAAAAAGTGTATAATTAATTTTAGTATATGCTGACCCGTTATCATCATTATAAAAATTCACTTCACTAGTATTTAGTGTAGAAAATGAAATCAGTCCTTTTTTTTCTGTACTAATCCAACATACGTTGTTATTAAAATCAATTTTATTAATAGCTCCTAAATTCCAATTTTGAAAACCAATAGGCTTTGTGAAAGATTTAGTCTTTAAATCCATATAATAAACTCCAGCCTCTTCAAAACCCAAAACAATTTTTGAATTATTCACCACCTCCACATCTCGAACAATATTTTCAGGCAAGCCGTTTTGAGTATTAATCAGTTTTATCTGCTCACTATTTTTTGAAAAAACAGCTAATCCAATATCTGTCCCAGCTAATATAACACCATCAGAAGTAGCAACCATTGAATATATAAACTGTGCTTCTCCGGTATTTATTTTTTTCCATTTATCATTTTTAAACGAGTAAATACCATCTCCATAAGTTGCAACCCATATTTCATCCGACGAATAATTCAAAATTGATTTGATTGGCGACTTGATCGGAGTTGTCATTAATTTAAACTTATCCGTTTTTTTCCTATATATTTTTCCTTCTTCTGTTGCAGCCCACAAATTCTGATTTTTATCTTGATATAGACAAGTGATTCCAGCTTTACACTTTGCGGAATCAGAAATTATATTTTCAAAATCATATCCATCAAAAACATACAACCCATGATCGGCACCTACCCAAATAAAGCCCTGTTGATCTTGGAGGAGAGTAAGAATTCTCAGGTTTTTATTTTCCTTATCAACCTGAAGTGCTTTACCAAAACCTGGGAACACAGTACACTGTCCTTGATAGACTATCAATAATAAAAACAGAATAAGAGCAATTCGAAATTGTTTCATTATTTGATTGTTGTAAGCTCTAATTCAGCTTGAATTGAAATTTGTATTTCGGGAGCTATTTTCTGATTAACTATTCGTGGAATTCTTATTTCATAATCACTTAAAAGTACCGAAAACGCAGAGTTCAATTTGATTCCGCCACTTGAAACTTCTATAGTTCCTTTAATTAATTCTTCACGAGTAATCCCTTTTATTTTAAACATCCCCTTTACGCGAATTGTATAGATGCCATATTTTTTAAAATCTATATCGTCAATTATTCTTCCTGTGAAAGTAGTATTCGGATATTTATCACTTTCTAAATAATTATCATTAAAATGCTCTTTTTGCAAAGCGCTATTAAATCCATCAAAACTTTTATTACTAACAGAAAAAGCAAAGTTCTTGGTATTTGGGTCGACGAGCCCTATTAATGCTGTTGACTCAGCAGTAATCAATTCTAATTCAGCAACAGACTTAAACTTGACTTTCGATGATTTAACAGCATATACCTGCGATACATTGGCAAATAAAACTCCAGTTGAAAAAACAACTAATACAATCGCAACTTTAAAAACTACGCTTTTAACCTTCGAACTGAGCATTTATATTTCTTTCTAACGAATCACGAAGGTAATCAGCCAAAGAACAATATCCTAAAATTCGACTAAATTGTTAGACTCATTCAAGGCTTATTTAATTTCATTCAGCCAGTTAAAAAGCCAATTTAATAATTAAAACTAGATTTTCATTATTTATTCGCTTTAACTTATAGGGGAAATGTAGTGATTTAGAAAAAATAAATGTTAAATAATTGGAAAAAAAAGCCGAAATTTGCAACTTCAAAAAACACTCTTAAAAGGAGTCGATTTTATGACCTCTACAAACATAGTTAGACAATACTATAAGATAAGCAAGCAAGACCGTAATCGTTTGTTAAATCAGAAGCCTTTGGTTATTTGGCTTACAGGATTATCTGGATCAGGCAAAAGCACCATTGCTGATATGCTTGAAGAATTATTGTTTGAGAAGAATTATAAAACTTATTTATTAGATGGCGACAATATTCGTCATGGACTAAATAAGAATATTGATTTTTCAGAAGAAGGAAGGAAAGAAAACATAAGACGAATTGGAGAGGTTGCCAAATTGTTTACAGATGCGGGTCTTATCGTGATAACTGCATTCATCTCTCCCTTTAAAGAGGATAGAGATACAGTAAGATCTTTGGTTGAAGATGGTGAATTTGTAGAAGTATTTGTTGATTGCCCATTAGAAATATGTGAGCAGCGCGATGTAAAGGGATTATATGCAAAAGCACGCGCTGGTGTAATTCCAAATTTCACAGGAATATCATCGCCATTTGAAAAGCCAGAAAAGCCAGAGGTACATATTCATTCTGATAGTTTAACAGTTGAAGACTGCGTTGCTTCAATTTATAATTTCATAAAAGAAAAAATAGAGAATAGATAATCATGATAAAATATCATTTGAATCATTTACGAGAGTTGGAAGCGGAAGCCATTTACGTTATTCGCGAAACAGCAGCTCAGTTTGAGCGTCCAGCAATGTTGTTCTCAGGAGGAAAAGATTCAATCGTTATGACACATCTTGCACGAAAAGCTTTTTATCCCGCAAGAATTCCGTTCCCATTATTGCATGTTGATACAGGCCATAACTTTCCTGAAACACTAGTTTTCCGAGATAAAATGGT
>CANFIN010000045.1 GCA_947447155.1 Bacteroidota bacterium
GCTTATTGCAGTTACAAATAAGATTGGGGTCTTTTTAGTTCTGTTTGTTTGCTTAAGCATATGTGCTACTTCAAAGCCATCCATAACAGGCATTTGAACGTCAAGAAGTATTAAAGATAAATCTTCGCTAAACGCAATTTTTAATGCCTCTTCTCCTGATGACGCTTTTAATAATATTCTGTTTTCACATGCTAGAATATTTTCTAGTGAGTAAAGGTTTTCAGGTCGGTCGTCTACAAGTAATATTTTATGCATTGGTTTGATTTAATTGATGCGATAAAAATACGTGCAGCTCTAAAGTTTAATTTTTCAAAATATCCTAAATCTTACATTGTAATATTATATTCATTAATTAGCTATTAAAAAATGTAAGGTTTTGAATAAAATGGATTGGTCTTATTGATTCTAATAAGAGTTAATTCCATATTAGCAATTATTTAAACTGCAATTTTAGATTGTAAGATTTAAAGGTATCTTGTTAAATTGTAAAAGGCGAAATGTGCAATAAAATTAAAAAGGATAGCCAATTCCGAAATTAAATGTAATATCCGTGAGGTTATTTGTTCCAGCAACCCATCGGCTACCAGCTGGTTTTGACGGGTCTTTCATTTTAAGCCCAGCATCTAATCTGAAAATGAAAAATGTGAAGTCGCCGCGAAGTCCTAAGCCTGACCCAATTGCAATCTCGTCACTAAATGTATTTAATTGTATTGATGCTCCTGGTTTTTCAAGTGCGTTATTCAGCAACCAAACATTGCCTAAATCAGTAAATACGGCTCCTTTTATAAATTTATATAAGTTGAATCGATATTCTATATTACCAGTTATTTTAAATTCGCCAAATTGTTGAAATAAATCTGTTGTAACATTAGATCCTGGTCCTAATGAACGAGATCTCCACGCTCTGATATCATTTGGCCCACCTGCATAAAAGGCTTTTTCAAATGGAACTACTTTTGAATTACCATATGCATAACCTAGTCCAACCGCCATTCGAGTTACCAGCGATGATGTTTTATTGAAATTGAAATAATATCTTAAATCAAAATCAGGTCTTACATATTGTGCATATTTAACATTACCAATTAAACGACCATTTGTTTCTGAAATCTTATAGGTACTGGCCGGTAGTAATGACAAGGTGTTACCTGCTAATTCAATATTAAAACGCAAGAAAGTAAAGTTGCCCGCTTTGCCCACAACTTGATTGTTGTATAAATAACTGAATCGACCATTGATGATTAGCTGGTCAGTATATGAATTAATTAAATTGATATTATTATATGACTGCAATTGTCTGTTAAATGCAGTATCTAAATCAACTTTCAAATAATTAATTTCTGCAGGATAAAAATAAAAGCGATTGTATTTTGATGTTCTCTTACTATAATAGTAGGAGAGATTAGCTAATCGTCTGAAGTATTCTGGTCGGCTTTGTACATTATATCCAATCGAAACAGAAGTGATAGGATTACTTACTTTTCTGGAATTTCTGATTGTAAACGGCCATAAACCTCTTGGGAAGCTTAAGCTTAACTCTGGGCCAAATTCAAATGTGTTAAACAATCCAAATTTATTATTTGTATTTTCAGTAGTAGTTAGCGATCGCTGTATTTCAAGGCCGCCTTTGATTTTAAATTCTAACAATTCGGCTCCTCTGAAAACATTTTTATTTCGATAAACAAAACTTCCTGAGACACCTAAGTTTCCACCACTGTTTGTTCCTTCTGCTTCAAACTTATACGATTGTCGCATCTGTGGCGATAATAGAATTTTACATCGGTATTGATTTCTTCCAATGCTGTCTCGTTCATTTATTTGCTCATACTTTATATTTACAAAACGGAATACTCCTAAATCTGCAAGTCTCTGATAGGTCAAATCAATGTTTTCTTGCGAGTAAAGTGAATTAGGAATAATGTAAATATGATCTGTTAAGTGTTTGAAATCATAAAGGAATATTGAATCTTGATTCGGATAAAAAGTATAGTTGTTATATATGATACTGTCATTGATTGTCTTCCGATTTATATCAATCGGCTCATAATCCATCTCTACACTTATACTTTTATTAATTCCTAAATGATGCTTAGGAGTAATATTGTTTTTTAATTCTTCTTCCGTTGCATTTGGACTAGAAATTATCATGGTCACTTCTGCTTTGTTTGATTTTAATCCAGTATCAACCATAAATTTGATATACTGATTGTTAAATGCAGCATACCCAGAATTTCTTAGTAAAGTAGTAATCCGATCTCGTTCTTTTTGTAAGGTTTCTGATTTGTAACGATCACCGTTATGTATTAGTGAGAATGAATCATTTTTTAAAATCAGGCTTCTTACAAGAGTATCTGCTACATCATATTTTATTTTTAAAAACGTATATGGTTGAAATCCCTCAAGGAAATAATAAGCGAAAGCTTTCTTCTTATAAAAATCAATCGAGTCGTTAACAACCGCATTAAAAAATCCGTTATTTTGAAACAAGGTAAGTAGTTGCTCACTTGATTTATGGACTTTAGCGGTGTCTATTAATACAGGTTCTTCGCCAACCGTATTTTTTAACCAGTTATTAAATTTATTTTGCTTGCCACCAAATGCAAAATTGTATACGCTTAAATGAAATCTAATAAAACCAAAAATTTTTCTGTTAGGCTTTTGTTTGATAACAGCATTAAAATTTTCTTTTAATTCCGGTCTGTCTGTTTTAATTGTATTTTTACAAAGCAGATGCTGGCCATCAGGGACACTTTTGGTAGCGGCGCATCCTGATAGAATCAAAATTGATAATAAAGAAAAAGTGACAATTTGCTGAAGAGTGCCTTGGTAACTTTTCATTTCAATGGTAAAAATACAATATTTAACGAATTAATAATTCTAATGGCATCCAAATCAACGATAAGTTTTTTACGGTCTTTACAGCAAAAGAAATTTCGTAATCAAGAAGGATTGTTTATTGTAGAAGGTCCAAAAATGGTAAGTGAAGTATTAAAATCTTCTTTTGTTGTAAAACATATATACGCTGTCGATGAATGGAATCCTGAATCTAATATTAAAGTGCCTTTAGAGATTATTTCAAATAGTGAAATGGAGAAGGTGAGTGGTCTACAGACTCCAAATAAAGTAATAGCAGTTGTTGAAATGCCTGATTTAACTGGGCCTGTTCCTAATCTTGAGGCAGGGATACATTTGTTATTAGATCAGATTCAAGACCCAGGAAATCTTGGAACTATTCTTCGTATCGCTGATTGGTTTGGTGTGCAATCTGTAATTTGTTCTCCTGATACCGCCGATGTTTTTAATCCTAAGGTGATTCAATCAACAATGGGAAGTTTGTTTAACTTAAAAATACATTATAGCTCTCTGGTTGATGTATTGGTTAAGAATATTGATTATTCTAAATGGCCAGTATATGCTACTTTGCTGGAGGGCGAAAGTGTTTACAATTGTAATTTAGAATCTTCTTGCTTTGTGGTCTTAGGCAACGAAAGTAAAGGTATTAATCCTATTTTAAATAGTTTCATAACGAAAGGACTTCATATCCCACGACCCAAAAATGGTAGGAGTAAAGCTGAATCATTGAATGTTGCAGTTGCTGCAGGAATAGTTTGTAGTGAATACGCTAGAAAAAATAACCCCTGAAAATTAATGCAGGGGTCTTGGTTAACTGATTGTTGATAGTCAGTTTAATCTTGATGGTACCACCATTTTAAATTCAGGAATTTTCACAAAGAAAAGTTTATTATCTGTAATTCTTTCCATTAAGTAGGTCCCGTACATTTTTCCTATTTCTGTATTTAAATTGCATCCTGATACGTAGCGATAGGTTTCTCCTGGAGCAATTAATGGCTGCTCACCAACTACGCCTTCGCCTTCTACTTCACGATGCGAATTGTCTGAACCTATAATATGCCAATGGCGTTTCTTCAAACAAACAATATATTCACTATCGTTAGTTATTGAAATACGATATGCAAAAACATATTGACTAAAACCTGGAGTGCTATGAGTTGGTTGATAAAATGTTTCTACACTTACTTTTATCCCTGCTGTTACTTCTGTAAATATATTCATGTAATAATTGTCGCTTTTAGGTTTTTCAAAAATAGAGTCTTACAGAATAATTCTTGACAAATTTTGACAAAGAGGCTAAAAATAGAGGCTAATGAATTAAATAGTGGGTGAAAATTAATTGTTGGTATTTAAATATCCCGAAAGGTGGTCATATCGGCTGTTTAAATCCCTAGTATAGAAAAATAGCTGATAGTTGTTCTTGGTTTCGAAATGAGAGCCCTCTATTAAGAGCGGAGAATAATTTATTGGTTCATTCTCTTTTACAAAATACAAATAGTTGTAGTATCCTTGTTTACATAAAATTGCCTTTTGGTAGCAACCACATTCGTCACTGTAATTCATTTTAAAAGCCGGAGAAAATTGCCAATTAGATATTTCACCATACAAGTAAACATCGTTGCTATCTAATTTCTCAATTACTGGCAAGTTGAAATTCACATAACAGTAATCGCCTTCCAAAGTAGCGTCACGTCCTTCGTAAATTTTAATCAAAAACTTTCCGTTTATATCATCGGACACAGCATAACGTTGTGTGTTCTTTTTAACTTCTTTTTTTAAATAAATACTTGATAAATTATTTGATGAGTCAACCTGAATATGGTCAACAAATTCGGTTAAGAATTTAAAACTCCTTGTGTCAAAGTTTCTAAATTCATTTCCTCCCCAGAAAGTGTTTTCTAAATCATAGTTATAATCCCATTCTTTGTCTACTATGTAAACCGGTTTTAAATCTGAAATAGCATTATAGAAATTATTGTTTTGTACTATGACCAATTTACTGTCTTCGTATGGGTTGTTGATTTTACAGGATCCTATATTGACTTTGACATCAACTTCTTGATGCGTATTTCGTAATTCAATATCATTAGCTCTGTGTATCGACGCCGTTATTGTTGCGTTGTTTTCTGAAATGAAGAAGCGCTGAGTAAGATAAATCTTGTCTGGATTTGTATTATCGAAAACAACTAAAAGAAAATTTCCTGAAATGAGTGGTTGTATATTTTCATTTGGAAATATTAGCTCGTAATGGAAATAATTTTGTATTGTATTAAATGAGCTTTTATAATTTGTAATATGGTCAAAATAAAATCCTTTTAGAAAGTCACTTTCGGTTAATAAGCTTTTTTTACCATCTCTATCGAAATGAATAACAGTAAAGCTTAATTCTTTTGATTCATCACTTAAGTCATCAAACTGAAGTTTTATTTTATCGTTTGAATTCAACACCAAAACAGGTTCCGTAAAATTATTTCCTTCGGTCGAAAGTATTATTGTCTTAAATGATTCATCAAATATTTTATTTTCAAATAAGAGTGAATCAGAAGAAATTGTTTGTGCAATACTAGTGATAGAAATAATTGTGAGTGCAAGCGAAAGAATTAATCTTCTGCTAATAATTGCTCGTAAATTGATTCCCATTCCGTTGTTAAGGTATTGATTTCTTTTTCTACTTCATTAGATTTTTCTTGTAAATCCTTAATCGAATCCACATTTTTTAAAATGTCGGGTTGACTCATTTTTAAATTTAACTCTTCAATTTTTTGTTTAAGCAAACTTATTTGTTCTTCTATCTTTTTTGCTTTCTGTTCTAGCTTTTGCTTTTCTTTTTTATTGGTTGAGTTATTTGCTTTTTCTTCTTTCTGCTCCTTAAGCTCTTTTTTTTCGTTTTTTGAAAGAGTGTTTTTGCTTTTTTCCAGTTCCTTTTCTTTAGATTTCCTTAACTCTAGATATTGATCATATTCATTATAAGTACCAGGGTATTCTTTTAATTGATGTTCGTCTATATACCAGATTTTATTTGCAATTCGTGATAAGAAGTATCGGTCATGGGACACAACTACATAAGATCCTTCGTAGCGGTTAAGTACATCCACCAATACATTAACACTTTGCATGTCGAGGTGATTGGTAGGCTCATCAAGTAGTAAAAAATTTGCTTTAGCTAATATTGTTTTTGCTAGTGCTACGCGAGCTCTTTCTCCACCTGATAACACTTTGATCTTTTTAAATACTTCATCACCCTTTAATAAGAAGGCGCCCAATAATGATCTTAGATAAGTATCAGATTCTTCTGGTGCGAATGTTTGCAATTCTTCAAGTGCAGTAGCTTCTTTATTTAATGATTCTAATTGATGCTGCGCATAAAAACTTGTGACAACATTATAGCCAGGTTCTGCTTTTCCTTCAAATTGTTCTGTTCCAGAAATCATACGAAGTAAAGTCGATTTACCTTTTCCGTTTGCTCCAACAAAAGCAATTTTATCGCCTCTGGAAACTTCCGCATGGGCGTGATGAAATATTACTTGGTTTCCATAGCGCTTGTCTTCAATTTCGAGTTTTTGTAAAACTTTGCCTGGGTTTCTATCTACTGCAAAGCGTACCCTAATTGCAGCGGATGGACCTTCAACAGCTTCAACTCTTTCTAATTTTTCAAGAGCTTTCATTCTTGACTGAGCCGCACTCGCTTTCGATGCTTTGGCTTTAAATCGTTCAATAAATCGTTCTTGTTCTTTGATATATTTTTCCTGGTTCCTAAACTGATTAGCTTGCAGTTCTTGTCGTTCAGCTTTTTCTTCGAGGTAGTGGGTATAGTTGCCTGTGTAAATAGTTATTTTTTGATGTTCAATTTCTACAATACGGTTGACAATTTTATCTAGAAAGTAACGGTCATGGGAAACTATTACTACTGTACCTTCATATAGTTTTAAATATTCCTCTAACCATTGAATCGAAGGTAAGTCGAGATGGTTGGTAGGCTCATCGAGAAGCAATAAGTTAGGTTTTCTAAGTAAAGTCTTTGCCAACATTACGCGCATTCTCCATCCACCAGAGAATTCTTTCAATGGTCTGGATAAGTCTGCTGTCGTGAAGCCTAATCCTTCTAATATCGACTCTGCTTTATGTTGTAAAGAATAGCCATCTAGATTATCATATTCAACCTGTGCTTTATGCAAACGGTCGAGTAGGGAGTCTGAATAGTCGTGCTCTAATTCTTTGAGGCACTGTTCAATTTCAAGATGCAATTCATTAGCTCTTTCAAAGGCTTCCATAGCAACATCAAGAATCGATTTTTCTGATAAGTAGCTAAGTAAATCCTGATTCAGAAAGCCTAGTACAAGGTCGTTTCTTTTAGAAATATTGCCGGCTGAAGGACTGTATTCACCACTAATAACGCGAAGAAGGGTAGATTTACCTGTTCCATTTGCGCCGATAAGACCAATTTTTTCATTGGGTTTTATATGCCAGTTCAAGTCGCTGTATAAAATACGAGAACCAAATTCGAATAAAATATTTTGAAGTACTAACACTTTGCTATAACGAGATTAATTTACCTTTTCCAAATTCATTTTTTATTATGGAAGATGGATTTCCTCTAAAGTAAATATTCCCATCTCCATAAATTTTTGCCTCAATTAATTGTTGAACATTTACTAAGCAATTGTTGGTGCCTTTATTAGTAACGAAAACATAATCGGATTGCAAATTTACACAATCTATCTTGCCATATCCTGCACTGTATAAATAATAGTTAGTAATTGTTCCAGTAGCTTCAATGTCAGCGGGTCCAGTATTGATGTTAATATGAGCTTCACGCCCTTTTAGTTTAAAATGAAACATTCCCGTGCTGCTAAAGCTGTCGAAATTAAACGGATTGCAGTTTAAGCTATCTGCAAAATAAATATCGCCAGTGGCATCTTGCGTTAATAAATTATTTAAAGTGGGAGTCCATACTTCTACAATAGTGGTTGTATTGAAATCTCTTGTCCAGTTACAATTATTCTTGTTTCTGATTTTCAAAATCCCATTTTCATTTTCAGTTGTAATTTCTGAAATCAGGTTTTTTCCAGCAGTAATTTTCAATTTAGGTATTGAATCAATATGTATTACAAGGTCGATGTTGTTATAAAGCTCGATTTGATTAAACAAATTGGTGCTTCTGTACTCTGAAGTAATTAAGCCTGTGCTTTTTGCGCAGTCACAAATCTTTTCACAGCTGGTTAATAAGCCAACTATAAAAACAAGTTGTAGTATTTTTTTAAAAGTCATAACCGAATCCATATTGGAAATTGTCCGCTCTTCCATAATGAGCTTTTAAATTGAAACAAGCAAATAAGTGTTTGTTTAGGTGATAACGAAATGAAAGTGTATTGTAAATTAAACCATCAATTTTATGCGGGTTGTAAAAATAATAACCTACCTGAAGAATTCCAGTGCATTTTCCAACCGACAGTCCATAGCCAACATGCAATCCGCTGCGAAGGAAACTCTCTATTCCGCTTGTAAATAAAGAATCCTGCAGTAGGTAATTTTTATGAGACCCATCAACATATAAATCAAAACCAGTTGTAAATAGCGATTTATTTTTTTTTGGTTTAATATAATCGGTAGTTAAGATTGCAACTCCGTATGTCGGGCTGTTGGGAGGGTATATTTGTTTCACTCCTCCCGCAAACAAAACTTCAATAGATTTATTTCTTGGTAATGTGAAAGAATCTTTGTGACTTACTGTTATTGGTTTAATATGATAAATTAACCCTGCATTTATCATTGCCAAATTGATACCCATATTTGGAACTTTACTAGCTCCATTGCTATAATGAGTCAGGTTAATTCCCGTAGTAATTTCTGCTTTTTCTGATAGATGAAAATTATATTCAATGCCTGTTGTAATAGTCGCATTGATTTTTGATCCCACTAAAAGGTTTTTATAATTATCAATTGTGTTAAAATTTTTAGAGACATATCCAATACCTAATCCAAGATGAGCATGTAAGAAACTAGAATAATGATTAGATAGTTTGAAGTTGATCAATCCAAAAACACCTTGGGCGATTCCTAACTCAGAAGGATTACCTAAGTTAAAATATTGATATCCGAATCCGATTTCTGGGAAGTTGTATAATTCTTCCCATCCCTTTTTGCTTTGTGTTTTAAATGTGTAATCAAGTTCAAAACTGCGACAATGCCTTTGAAGTACCTGCACAACCGATGGACGATGTGCAACAATAAATCCATCACCTATCTTAGCGTTAAGTGCCCAACTTTTATTTGTTTGACAAAAACCGGTAATTGAAATAAAAAGAGGAAATAAAACAGGGAGTATTCTTTTCATAGAATGAATCAACGAAATTACAACTATTCAGTTAATTATTACCTTTGTCGCATGCATACAATGGAAGATAAAAAGGCGGCTTTTGAACGATTGTTAGGTATTATGGATGACTTAAGGTCGCAATGTCCTTGGGATAAAAAACAAACTTTACAGTCGTTGCGTCATTTAACTATCGAAGAGGTTTATGAGTTAACCGATGCTATCATGGAAAATGACATGCTGGAAGTTAAGAAAGAGCTCGGTGATATCCTTTTACATATTGTGTTTTATTCGAAAATTGCCTCTGAGACTAATGAGTTTGATATTGCAGATGTGCTAAATGGTATTTGTGAAAAGTTAATTCATCGTCACCCGCATATTTATGGCGATGTTAAAGTGCAAGATGCAGCGGAGGTGAGTCAGAATTGGGAGAAACTAAAACTAAAAGAAGGTAATAAATCGGTTTTAGGAGGTGTTCCTGCATCATTACCTGCATTAATCAAATCGATGCGTATTCAGGAAAAGGCGCGTGCGGTTGGCTTCGACTGGGAAAAAGATGAGCAGGTGTTTGAGAAAGTTGAGGAAGAGTTGAATGAGTTTAAAATAGAGGTAGATAAGGGCGATCAAAAAAAGGCAGAAGATGAATTCGGTGATTTATTGTTTGCTCTTGTGAATTATGCAAGATTTAAAAACATCAATCCAGAAGAAGCATTAGAACGAACCAATAAAAAGTTCATTCGACGATTTCAATTTATGGAAGAAAAAATCAAGGAAAACAACCTTTCTTTTGATCATTTATCGTTGGATGAGATGGACGTATTCTGGAATGAGGCAAAACAAAAAGGTCTTTAGTTTTGTTGACCTATCAATCATTTAAACCAAATCTAAATAATTATAAAAATGCAATTAACAGTAGGATCAAGATTACCGGAATTCAAAATGTTTGATTCCGACAAACAGGAAATTACAAATGAAACGATTTCAGGAAAAGCGACTTTGTTTTTATTTTTTCCAGCGGCCTTTACAGGCGTATGTACTAAAGAACTTTGCGCTGTAAGAGACGACATCGCTCGTTACAGTAATGCATCAGTGAGTGTAATTGGCGTTTCAACAGATACACTTTTTACACTGGCAAAGTACAAAGAGGAGCAAGGGCTGAATTTTACGCTAGCATCTGACTATAACAAAACCGTATGCGCCTCTTTTGGGTCACAGTACGATGATTTTGTATTAGGCATGAAAGGGACAGCTCGTCGTTCTGCGTTTTTAGCTGATAAAGACGGGGTGATTCAATATGCTGAAGTATTAGAAAGTGCAGGAGATATTCCGAATTTTGAAGCGATTGCTGCTGCAATCGAGAAACTTTAAAAATTATTAACAAAAAGAAGAGGAGGGGAGACCCTCCTTTTTTATTGTTTTTTATATTTGAAAAAAATAATCCATGAAAAAATTAGCTACCGCAATCCTTTTATTGTTTTTTTCAAATGCTGCAAATAGTCAAATTACCATAGTTACAGGTGATTTTGCTACTGGTGGTGATACGCTTAGGGTAAGCACAACTAATAGTGCCCCTGCAAATACATCATTAGCAACTAATGGCTTGAATGCATTGTGGGATTATAGCGCATTGGTGCCAGCAAGTCAAGATATTGATACTTTCTTATCTGTTGCATCAACAGGTGCTATTTACTCTATTTATTTTGCAAATTTCGGGTTTAATTCAAACAGGGCAAATATTGCTGCACGCGGATTAGATTTATCGGCAGCAGGCGGTGCGGTTCCAATCACAGATGTATATAACTTCTTTTATAACTCATCTGCTAATTATAAGCAAGTTGGATTTGGAGCCAATATTTCGGGAGTTTCAACTCCAGTTCCTTATGGAAATAAAGACATCGTTTATAATTTCCCATGTAATTATGGTAATGTAGACTCTTCAGATTCTAATTATTCGATTAATGTGCCTAGTCAAGGTTATGCCGAAGGACAGCAGCATCGTGTAAATCATGTTGATGGCTGGGGAACCGTGATTACTCCCTTTGGGACATTCAATGCCTTGCGCGTGGTATCTGAATTGACTGGTAGTGATTCTGTTTTTATCAGCAGTTTTGGATTTGGATTTTCATTTCCAAGAACAAAAACAAGAGAGTATAAGTGGCTTACAACGAATGGAGATATACCAGTTCTTCAAATAAACGTAAATGTAAACGGACAAAATGAAACGGTTACCTCGATTCGTTACAGAGATATTTATCGTGATTTAACAGTGGGCCTAACGAATAATTCTCAACCAATTGATGCACGAATATTACCTAATCCATCTAGCGGTGGTACGGTAACAATTGAGTTGAGTAATTTAAAAAACGGACAATGTGAAATAGGGGTTTATGCCATTAATGGGACATTATTGAAGAACATTACAAAAAATGCAGTTGAGGGAAGAATTGCATTGGATGAATTAAATGAAATGGCTTCAGGGTATTACACAATCAATGTACGAGGAGAATTAGGAACAGCTTCCTTGAATTGGTTGAAAAAGTAAAAGAACATTTTGTGGTACCTGCAAACTCAATATATTTGCAGTCCCTAAGAAAGTTAATGGCCAGGTGGCGAAATTGGTAGACGCACCACTTTGAGGGGGTGGCGCTGCGAGGCGTACGAGTTCGAATCTCGTTCTGGTCACCATTAACATCATCAATTTTTTAATCTATTCTTTGGAATAATATTTGCCAACGGCGCGCGACTTTAAAAAATAGCACTATGAAAAACATCAAAGCTCAATTAGGATTATTAGCAGTTGTATTGCTTACTTCATGCTCTCCTAAAATTCCGTTCACGCAAGCAGTCAGAGAAAAATACAAATTGACCAATCAGGAACTATCAAAATTGCAGTTTTATATTTCAGATGAGGTAACGTTGAAAAATGGAACTCCAACAGAGGTCGACAAAGCAGTAGAAGATGGAAAGCTAATCATCAAAACAAGTAAGAACGATGAGTTAGTAGTCATTAAATCAAAAACCCCAGGAACTGTTGATGAGTCAGTTGATCTTTCAACAGTAAAAGTAGCTTTTGAAGATGGAATGAATAAGGGAATTGTTTTTATGAGCAAAGGGGATAAAAATGGTTACTATCGTTTAGCAGCCATTCAAGATGGAGGCCGATACAAAATTTATTATAACAATCAGGAATACTATTTATACTCAGGCGGTAATGCTGTTCTTCTCTTCAAAAAGAAATCATTAAAAGATATTCAACAGACAGAGAAAGTTGCCAAAGGAAAAAGAGTTAACTAAAAATCAAAAATCAAGGGTGTTGCAAAACACCCTTTTTTATTCGTAATTGTATTTTTCTTTCTCAAGTTTTTTATCAATTGCAGCTACCGACTTTGTATAACCATGCCACATCACGGTTAAGAGAATAATACCAGTACCGAAATAAAAACTGTATCCAACTGCTTCGTTTTCGTGAAATAAAAAGATGGCTAAAATAATACTGTAAACAGGTTCGAGGTTAAGTGATAAGTTCATCGTAAATGCATCGAGCTTTTTAATGGCATGCATTGACAATGTGAATGGAACAGTTGTACAAACTGCTGCAAGAATGATTAAGTAAATCCAGTCTTTTTCAGAAGGTAATTCAGGGCCTGAATTATTAATTCCAAACCATAATGGTAAGGCAATGGTCAATAATATGAATCCGAAGAATAACTCATAAAACGTAATTGTGGCTGGTTCAATTTTGTTAGAAATGTTTTTGTTCAATACTGTGAATAACGCACCTAAAAAAGCACTGATAATGGCAAGAAGTATTCCTTTCCAGTATAACTGATGTATGGTAAATATGATTCCTATTCCGGCAATAACACCTAATCCTAATATTATTTCAATTTTATTGATTTTTACTTTATTGACAATCGGATTAATCAAAGCAGTAAATAAGGCTATCGAAGAAAAACAACTGATAGCAATAGAAACGTTAGATGCTTTAATTGCACCGTAAAAAGTTATCCAATGAAGCGTTATTAAAAAACTAATTCCTGCTAATCGAATAATTTCTTGTTTGTTAATCTTTAGAGATGATTTAGAAATCAAAACAAAGAGTAGGGTAGAGATACTGCTAATGCCCATTCTGTACCACACAAGCAAGCCTTCATCTAACAAAATTAATTTGCCGAGTATTGCGGTAAAGCCCCAAAGCAAAATAGCAAGGTGTAGTTGCAGGTAGGCTTTTCTCATTCTTAAAACTTCAGCAGTTGCTCGTAAAGTTCTTTTACTGGAAGTCCCATTACATTGTAATAAGATCCTTGAATATATTCAATCCCAATCATACCAATCCACTCTTGAATGCCATAAGCACCTGCTTTATCAAGTGGTTTGAATTGATGAGTGTAGTATTCGATTTCTTCCGGTCGAAGTGGTTTAAAGCATACTTCTGTTCTCACAAAAAACGATTCCGCTTTTTTATCGGACATGATGGCAACGCCAGTTATAACCTGATGTTTTTTACCCGATAATAAATTTAGCATTTCCGCGGCCTCTTCTAACGATGATGGCTTACCGATGACTTTGTCGCCGAGGGCAACAATGGTGTCTGCTGTGATTACAATAGAACCTTCTTTCGTTTCATTTTTAAAGGCCATTCCTTTTTTTCGTGCAAGGAACATCACTAAGTCCTCAGGACGCATAGGCATGCTAACGTTTTCGTCAACATCTTTTACAATTACTTCGAAGTCGATTCCCAGTTCTGAGAATAGTTGTTTTCTGCGTGGAGAATTAGAACCTAAAATTACTTTTAACCCTTTGAATTTTTCTGATAATGGATTCATTTTTTAAATAAATTGAGAACAATAAAATACAAGAATGGAAAATATACCTGCAGCCATAATTAATTTGGCCAATTTGGAGCAATAAGTGAATGATGTTTTTTCGTCGGCTTTTACCAATAAGTAGGTTAAGTATCCAACGGGGATTGTGATGAATAGCAGTAGGTAGCTAAACACAATATAAAATCCGTTTTTCAGATTTCCCTGCGATAGGTAGTTCATTGTTTCGAACCATGAGTATTGGGCAAATAATAATAAGCAACATAAAAATCCTGATAATGCAACCACAATCCATTTTGTAGGTGTGCTGCCAATCATAATTGGAAGTGTTTTGCAACCTACAACAGAGTCGCCCTTCATATCTTCTATATCTTTAATAATTTCTCTGATTAGCGTGAACGATGCAGCGAATACTGCATACCCTGTTATAAAAACCTTTATATCATTATTAGCTAATGCTGCAGGTTCAACAATCAACAATACAATCATGGTCATGCCCGTCAAAATGCTAATTACAATGTTGCCTAAAAGCGCTACGCATTTATAAGTGTTTGAATAAAAATAAAGGAGTCCAGCAGTAAATACATTAATGAAACCAATCAATCTTATATCATATAGCATCGTAAGAATGAAACCAGTGATTACTCCAAGGAAGGTAACAAGCGTGTATAAGTTATTAGCAGTTTTTTCATGAATATAAACACCAACAATTCGTTTTTCCTTTTTATTGATGCTATCACTTGCTACATCTTCAATATCATTTATGATGTAACCACCAGCTGCAATTAGTACAGTTGATAATGCAATCAGAAAAAACTGAAAATGGTTGACAGCAACGGTCATCTCAGCTGCTTCTAATCGCGGAAGTATATAGAAATAACGCAACGCATATTGAACGATGAATAACATTAATAAATTAGGCCATCGTACTAATTTTAAAAAATGCATTAGTGTGAAATTATTCGAAGTGACCATGTAATCTTAGTGTTTGTTCAATAACGTCTCTCACAGCTCCTTTGCCACCACAATAATCGGATATGTAAATGGAAATATTCTTTATTTGATGAACTGCATCATTCGGACAAGTAGCTACTCCGCATTTTTTCATTACTTCCAGATCTGGAATATCATCACCCATGTATAAAACATCCTCGTAAGTCAAATGGTATTTAACGAGTAACAATGATAACTGATCTAATTTGTCTTTACAATTTAAATAAACTTCTTCTATTCCTAAATTCTTCAATCGCTGTTTTACGCCTTCCGCATTACTGCCACTAATAACAAAAATGGGATAGTTTTTTAAAAATGCCTGACGCAATGCATAGCCATCTTTGATGTTCATATTACGAAGCATAGTGCCATCCTGTAAAATGTGTAATTGACCATCTGTTAAGACGCCATCAATATCAAAAACAAAACACTTTACTTTTTGTAATCGCTCTTTAAAATTCATACTTCAAAGATATTTATTTTGGTTAAAGATTCACAAAATATTGATAAGCTGTTTGAATAAATGATTTCCCTTGTAAAACGCTCGAGCTATCGGGCTGACCATCTATTAACGTTACCGATTTATTGCTGTAATTCAGTTTAAAGGTTGCCTGATTATTCTTCCACACAAATCCATCGTCGTAATTCATATAGCAGAAATCGTTTCTATTAAGATTAAGCAGGTTATTGCTGAACGGTAAGTCTATATCAAGATTTAAAATACTCTTTATAGTTGCAGCATAGTCCTGTTGATTACCAATATTACTTATTCGTTTGTTTTTAAATTTAGCATCTAATCCTGGCCCAACAATTAACAACGGAATTCTGAATGCAGCAGGTGAGCTGTAATCGTTATTGCGTGGGAGAATATGTCCGTGATCAGCCACTAAAATAAAAATCGTGTTTTTGTACCATTTTTCATTCTTTACTTTGTCGAAGAATTTCTTCAAACAATAATCAGTATAATAAGCTGCATTTTTAAATTTAACAGATTCACTATTGCCTGCAAATTTGGGTTGGATAGGAATAGCAAATGGCTCATGTGTGCTTTGTGTTAATATGGTTGCATAAAAAGGCGATTTTAACTCATTAATTGTCGTAATCGATTTTTCGAATAGTGCTTCATCATAAACACC